>JBEBJW010001566.1:0-1958 GCA_040079715.1 Myxococcota bacterium
CGCCTGCCTGTGGGCGGCAGCGTACCTCGGCGCGTTCCTGATGCGGTTCGACTTCGACATCCCGCTCGCGTTCCAGGGGTGGAAGTACTGGGGGTGGATCGGGCCGCTGGTGCTGATCCGGATGGGGGCGTTCGGCGGGTTCGGCCTGTTCCACGGGATGTGGCGGTACACCGGCCAGCGTGACCTCGAGAACCTGGTGAAGGCCACGGTCGTGTCCACCGGCCTGTTCGCGCTCGCGGTGCTGGCGATCGGGGTCCGCCCGTTCCCGCGGTCGGTGTTCCTGATGGAGCCCCTGCTGTCGCTCGCGTTCGTCGGCGGGCTCCGGCTCGGGGTGCGGGCGCTGGCCGAGACCTCCCGGCGGATCGCGTCGGGGGAGCGCCGTCGGCTGTTGATCGTCGGCGCGGGCGACGCCGGCGAGATGCTGCTGCGCGAGGTGATCCGCAACATGCCGGGGGTAGAGGCGGTCGGGTTCCTCGACGACGACCCGCGCAAGCACGGGATGACCGTCCACGGGGTCCGGGTGCTCGGCGGGCTCGACGACGCCGCGCGGATCATCGACCAGCGTCAGGTCGGCGAGGTGGTGATCGCGATCCCCACCGCCTCCGGCAACGACATGCGGCGGGTGGTGGAGCGGGTCACCCACGCGGGGGTGTCGGTCCGCACGCTGCCCGGCCTCGACCACCTCCTCGACGGTCGGGTCACGGTCCAGCAGCTCCGCGACGTGGCGATCGAGGACCTCCTCGGGCGCGCGCCGGTCGAGCTCGACGCCGCACAGATCTCCGACATGATCCGGAACAACGTGGTGCTGGTCACCGGGGCCGGCGGGTCGATCGGCAGCGAGCTGTGCCGCCAGGTGTGCCGGTACCAACCGCGCCTGCTGGTGCTGGTCGAGCAGGCGGAGAACGCGCTGTACCAGATCCACCGCGAGCTCCACCACCGGTTCCCGGATCTGGAGCTCGCCCCTCGGATCGCCGACATCTGCGACGGTCGCCGACTGGATCGGATCTTCGACGAGACGCGGCCGGGGCTCGTGCTGCACGCCGCCGCGCACAAGCACGTGCCGATGATGGAGTGGAACCCCGGCGAGGCCGTGAAGAACAACGTCGGCGGCACCCGCCAGGTCGCCGAGTGCGCGAACCGCCACAACGTCGGGCGGTTCGTGATGATCTCGACCGACAAGGCAGTCAACCCGACCTCGGTGATGGGCTGCACGAAGCGGGTGGCCGAGCTGTGGGTCCAGGGCCAGGCGAAGCGCAGCCGGACCACGTTCGTGATCGTCCGGTTCGGGAACGTGCTCGGGTCCAACGGGTCGGTGATCCCGCTGTTCAAGGAGCAGATCGCGAACGGCGGGCCGGTCACCGTCACCCACCCGGACATGGTCCGGTACTTCATGACGATCCCCGAGGCGAGCCAGCTCGTGCTCCAGGCGGGCGCGATGGGCCAGTCGGGCGAGGTGTACATCCTCGACATGGGAGAGCCGGTGCGGATCGTCAGCCTGGCCGAGGACCTGATCCGACTGTCCGGGTTGCGTCCCCACAAGGACGTGGAGATCGTGTACAGCGGCGTCCGTCCGGGCGAGAAGCTGTTCGAAGAGATCTGTGTCGACACCGAGAACGCGACCAAGACCCGCCACCCGAAGATCTTCATCGGGCGGGGCGAGCCGCGCCCGTGGGCCGAGGTGTCCGGGGCGGTCGACCGGCTGCTCCAGGTCGCCGACGACGGGGACGACTCCGCGATCCAGGCCGGACTCGCGGCGATCGAGCCGACGTACCAGCTCGACCGATCGGCGAGCGAGGCGAAGGTGATCCCGCTCCGCCAAGCGTGAGCGCGGGTGGCGCTGGGTCCTCTTTTTCCCGCTCGACCGCTCGGGGCTGGTTTCCCGCTCGACCGCTCGGGGCTGGTTTCCCGCTCGACCGCTCGGGGCTGGTTTCCCGCTCGACCGCTCGGGGCTGGTTTCC
>JBEBJW010001567.1:0-1958 GCA_040079715.1 Myxococcota bacterium
ACCCGATGGACAATCCGCGCGATCCTGGACCACCTGCCGGAGACGACCCGCTCGCCAGGTCCTGCCTTCTCGGCGAACCTCGGCCTCTCCGCGCTCTCGGCGTTGCTTTACCGCACCCGCCGATGCGTCCGGACCAGTTCCGGTCGCCATCTCGGGCCCGGTGTTCTAGAACGCCGCGAGGTCGAGCCAGTCGCAGTCCCAGGCCTGGTAGCACCGGTCCGGGATCGCGAGGGCCTTCAGCTCGAACGGATCCTGGTCGACGCAGGCCGCGTCCGGCAGCGCGTCCATGCAGTCGCCGGCCGCCTTCTCGTCGTAGGCGCAGCCCGACCGATCGGTGGTGCGCACCAGGTCCACGCAGGTGGCGGCGTCGTAGGTGCCCGCGCACGCCGACGCGGCGTCGCATAGGTCCTGGATCCCCACCGCCTCGAACCGGCGCTCGGACCAGCCGCACCCAGCGAGCATCGACAACAGCGCGTAGCGGAACACAGCCCCATCCTCCGGAACGCACGGGTAGCCCGCCGCCGACGCGTTAGCCAACGTATCCTGGGAGCGCACCCCGGATCGCCCCGGCGGAGGGAACTTGGACGAACGACTGGAAGCCGGCCGCCACCACCTCAGCAACGGCCTGAACGCGCTGCGCCAGGGCTACCTGGACGAGAGCCGGTCGCACTTCGAGACCGCGCTGCTGCAGTTCCGCGGGCCCGAGCTGCGGATCGGCGAGGCCCACGCGCTCCGCGGCCTCGGGGAGGTCGAGCTGCACGGCGGGAACCTGGCCGGGGCCGACAGCGTCGTCCGGGCCGCGATCCTCGAGTACCAGGAGGTCCGGAACCAGCTCGACCGGGTGGACCCGAACCACGTGTCGACCGAGCTCCGCCGCGACTCCGAGGAGGGCGAGGCCGCGTCGCACACCCTGCTCGGCGAGGTCCTGATCCGGGGCGGGCGGACCGAAGAGGCGCGCCACGAGCTCGCGTACGCCCACCAGCTGTACGCGACCCTCGGCGAGGAGGTGCCGAGCGCGGCCGGGGTGTACATGAACCTCGCGCGGCTCGGGATGCGCGAGGGGCGCGCGGTCGAGGCCCGCACCGCGGTCGACAAGGCGATCGATCTGCTCGGACGGTGCGGCGACCAGGTCGGGCAGGCCGGCGCGTGGCTGCTCGCGGCCGAGATCGAGCGGCTGTCCGACCACCTGACCGAGGCGGACGACGCCCTCGGCCACGCGATGCGGCTCGCCGACGAGGCCCGCCAGGTCACGATGCAGGGCCGGGCCCGATCCCAGCAGGCGTCGCTGCTCGGTCAGCAGGGGCGGCTCGAGGAGGCGGTCGCCGCGTACGACGACGCGCTCGGGCGGATCCGCGACGCGGGCGACGTCGAGATGGAGGCGTACGCGCTGCTCGGCCGCGGCGACGTGCGGTCGCGCCTGCGAGACCCGGGGTCGCTGTTCGATCTGGTCGAGGGCACCCGCCTGCTGGCCCAGCTCGAGCACCGCCACGGCCTCGGCACCGCGATGCTGCGGCTGTCGGAGCACGCGCTGCGCCAGTCGATGCCGGTGTACGCGCTGGCCGCGGCGGAGAGCGCCCGCCAGTTCTGGCAGGTGTCGGACCCGAAGCGCGGCGTCGGGCACGCCCTGCGGGTCCAGGTCAAGGCGCTCGCCGCCCTCAAGAAGTGGCCGGCGGTGATCACCCTCGCCCACACGCGCGCCGCCGTCGCCGGCGACATGCAGCCGTACGCGGTCGAGATCCGGGACTTCTACCGGGAGCGCGCCCCGTCGGGGATGCTGTCGGACCTCGATCTGCTCGACGTGACCCAGCTCGAGCTCCGGTCGGAGTCGATGATCGAGGCGCTGCTCGAGCCGATGCTCCGCGGGCTCGACCTCGACTTCCAGTCGCTCGGGGTCCCGGGCGGCGCGCTCGCGATCACCAGCGCGTTCGCGAGCGCCACCCCGTCGCCGTCGTCGCAGA
>JBEBJW010001568.1:0-1956 GCA_040079715.1 Myxococcota bacterium
GGCCGCGAGGTCCGCGACGCCGTCGCCGTCGACGTCACCGACCGCCGCGAGTGCCAGCCCGAACGCCTCGGCCGGGCGACCCGACACGACGCCGGACGCGTCGTCGACCCCGTCCGGCGGCGGCGGCCCGTCGCCGTCGTCGTCGCCCGCGCACCCCACCGCAACCGTCAGCGCCACCGTGAGCTGGAACCGCATCCGGCAGATGTACCCTGGTCGTGCCACCACCGCTGGGCCTTCGAGTTAGGCGACGGCGATGGACGACCGGGGACGAGGGACCGCGCTGCGGGCGCTGGTGGCCGCCGCGGCGGTGGTGGTGGTGATCGGGGGGTTGAGCGCGGCAGGGGAGGTGATCCTGCCGATCTTGTTCGCGGTGTTCCTGTCGATCGCGACGATGCCGGCGGTGAGCGCGCTCCAGCGGCGCGGGGTGCCGGGGCCGCTGGCGATCGGGATCGTGGTCGTGCTGGTCGCCGGCGGCCTGATCGGGGTCGGGGCGATGCTCGTCGGAGCGGTCCGGACGTTCACCGCGGACATCGGCAAGTACAAACCCGGCTTCGACCACCTGACCCACTCGCTCGTCACCACGATCGACAGCTTCGGGTTCGAGCTCGACGAGGGCGACCTCACCGAATGGTTGACCCCGGCGGCGATCATGGAGTTCGTCAAGCACGCGGTCAACGCGGTGGTCGGGCTGTTCGGTCGCCTGATCATCGTGCTGGTCACGCTGACGTTCATCCTGGTCGAGTACGCCGACCTCGAGCAGAAGTTCCTGGTCGCGTTCGGCACCGACGCCGAGCCCGCCGGCCCGTTCGCCGACGCCGGCGCGAAGGTCCAGCGGTACCTGCTGATCAAGACGATGGTCAGCGTGATGACCGGGGTGATCGCGGGCCTGTCGTGTCGGGTGATGGGGCTCGACTTCTGGCTGATGTGGGCGCTGATCGCGTTCCTGTTGAACTACATCCCGGCGTTCGGCTCGTTCGTCGCGGCGGTGCCGCCGGTGCTGCTGGCGGTGGTCCAGCTCGGATGGCCGTACGCGGTGGCGGTGATCCTCGTGTACGTCGCGATCCACGTGGTGCTCGGGAACCTGCTCGAGCCGCGGATGATGGGGGAGAGCCTCGGGTTGTCGCCGCTGGTCGTGTTCCTGTCGCTGATTTTTTGGGGCTGGCTGTGGGGACCGACCGGGATGCTGCTGTGCGTCCCGATGACCGTGATGGCGAAGCTGGTGTTCGAGAGCTCGGACGACACCCGGTGGATCGCGGTGTTCCTCGGCCCGCCCCGCGACGCGCGGACCAAGGCCACCCTCCAGCCGGCGCCGCCGCGGTCGCTCCACCGGGGCTGACCGCGCCGTGACAGGATTGTCGGGTTCGCGGACCCGGTCCGGTGACGATCCGCGCCCGGCGCATGGCATGCTCCGTGCACTGCCCCCCCGGGTCCGGAGGTCGCGATGTCCCTGTCGGCGGTTCGTCTCGAGCGGTACCTCGCGCTGTTGGTCGTCACCGGGGGTCCGGGGTGCGGGATCGCGGGGATCCACCTCGACACCGAGGATTCGACCGCGTGCCTGACCGTGGCGATCGACGACGCCTGTCCGACCGTCGCCGAGGCGGACGTCGCGCTGTCCGGCAGCGAGTCGTGCACCACGCCGGTCGAGGAGGTGGTCCGGGTGGTCGCCCTCGGAGACCGGGTGCCGGCGCCGGACTCGGGCGACACCGGCGCGCCCGCGTTCGAGCAGTGCTGCTACGACGTGAAGGTCGCGGTCCACGAGGGCCAGGGCTGCGTGGTCGGGCGGGTGCTGTCGATCGACGGGGCGATGGTGCGGGCCCCGGTGGTGGTCGGGTCGCGGTGGGGCGACTGGGGGGCGACGCCGCGGGTCCGCGGGTTGGACCGGGCTCAGCGCGAGGCGCTCGCCGCGTACTGGGCGGACGCCGCCCGGCGCGAGCACGCGTCGATCGGGTCGTTCGC
>JBEBJW010001569.1:0-1953 GCA_040079715.1 Myxococcota bacterium
GGTGGCGCTCGCGGGCGACGGCGGCGAGGAGCTGTTCGGCGGCCGGATGCTCGACGGGCTCGCTCGGTCGCTCGCGGCGGCGCGGTGGTTCACCCGGCTGCCGGCGCCGGTCCGCTCCGCGCTGACCCGCTCGTGGCCGCGGTCGGATCGGCTGCGGCGATGGTCGGTGCCGGCCGAGGCGTACGTCGTCCAGCTCGGGATCGGCGGCGCCGACGTGTTCACCGCCGACGAGCGGGCGTCGCTGCTCCGGGACCCGGCCCTGGTCCGGCCGGAGCTGCGGCGCGAGGTGCTCGCCCCGTTCTACGAGGGCCTCGACACGGACCCGGTGAACCTCGCGCTCCACGGGTTCCTCCGGTCGAGCCTGACCGAGATCGGGCTGACCCGGGCGGACCGGATGGCGTCGGTCAGCGGGCTCGACGTGCGGTTCCCGCTGCTGGATCTGGCGGTGGTCGAGGCGGCGGCCGCGTTGCCCGGCTCGGCGAAGCTCCGGCGGACCGGCGGGTCGCTCCACACCCGGTGGCCGCTGCGCGGATTGCTCCGGGGCGAGCTCCCGGAGGTGCTGGTCGACCGGCCGAAGCGCGGGATCCCGACCCTGGTCGGCGGGTGGCTGTCGGGGCCGGGGCGGCTGTTCCTGGAGGAGCGGTGCACCCGGCTGAAGCAGGACCCGTACGGGCTGTGGCGGCCGGAGGCGATCGACGCGCTGCGGCGGGACGTGGACCGGTCGAACGCGGCGGCGAACCGCCTGTGGTCCCTGTTCGTCCTCGACAGCTGGCTCCGAGACCACTGACCTGGAGCACCGACCGAGTCGTCTCCCGTCGCCCGCTGGGCGGTCTCGTCCGAGGGGCAGGCCGGGCCTCGGTTTCGTACGCTGGGTACGCGCCCTCGGCACGTCGCGCATGCCTCCGGCATGCCCTCCCGCCCCGCGAACGAGCCTGCCTCAGCGTGCTCGGTCCGACGACCCGATCGGTGCTCTACGGTATGACCTGGTCGACCTCGTCGATCGCGCCCGCCCGGACGCCGGTGGTCCGCTCGGTGAACGGCAGGTTCAACACCGTCTCGACCGCGATCGGGAGCTGCGGGGGCGTCGCCCCGACCGACCACCCCGCGTCGCGGAGCTCGAAGATCATCTCCGCCGCCTGCATCCCGAGGCTCTCGTGGTCCGGGAGCACCGCGAAGCTGCCCACCGGCGGCTGGGTCTTCAGCAGGCTCGACACCCCGACCACCACCGGCCGGTCGCTCCGCCGCATCAGCGGCAGCCACGCGCCGACCAGCAGCTCCGGCGTGAGCAGCACGTTGTCGTTCAGGACCCACAGCGCGTCGACGTCGAGCTTGTCGAGGGACTTCAGCCCCGCCCGGACCTGACCGAGCCCCGGTCGCGCGTCGAGCTCGAACGGGACGATCTCGAACCCCTCGATCGACGCGAGCCGCGTCTGCGCCGCGACGAACGCGCCGAACGCCGGCCGGTACACCACGCCGACCCGGATCACCGGCGAGGCGACCGTCGCCCGGAGCCGCCCGAAGCTGGTCACCGCGGGGACCTCGTACGCGATGCCGGTCGCGTTGCGGATCCGCTGCGCCGTCTGCTCGACGAACAGCGCCATCGCGATCACCGCCGGCGGGGTGGGGCGATCCGGGAACGCCTCCTGGTACGCCCGGTACAGCTCGGCGGTCGGGTTGTCGAGGATCACGATCACCGCGGGACTCCGGTCCCCGATCGCCGTCCCGAGCGTAGTGACGGTCGTGTCGCGCCCGACCACGACCGCGTCGACGTCGAACGCGTCCCCGAGCTCGCCGACCATCCCCCGGACGAACGAGTCCATGTTCGCGGTCGCCCGGCGCAGGATCAGCACGGTCGGCCGAACCTCCGCCCGCGCCACCGACGGCTCCGTCGGGACCGCCGGGACCTCGGGCTCCGCGGCCGCCGCGATCCCGACCCCGAACCACACCAGCGCC
>JBEBJW010001570.1:0-1952 GCA_040079715.1 Myxococcota bacterium
GGGCCCGACCTGCCACGTCGATCTGCCGCTGCCGCCGGAGAGCGGTCCGCCGGTGAGCTACCGCCCCGCCCCCACGAGCCCGGTCGCCTGTCCGCCGCACATGGCGGATCCGAGCTGGGCGGCGTGCGCCTGGGGCACTGTCTCCATGACCACTGGCACCATGACCGCTGGCACCATGACCACTGGCACCATGACCGCTGGCACCATGACCACTGGCACCATGACCACTGGCACCATGACCGCTGGCACCATGACCGCTGGCACCGCCCCCGGAGAGCCTGGAACCTGTCTGTGCGCGGTGCGGGGGAACCCGCCGCCGCCGCCGCGAACGATCGCCTGCCCCGCCTCGGAGCCCTGATGTCGAACCAGCCGCCGCCGCGCAAGTCGAGCACCCCGTCGTTGCCGGGAGCGATCCCGGCGGTCGGCCACGGACCGAACCCGGACGAGCTGCGGTCGTCGACCGTCCCCGCGCCGGTGCGGGCCGCGCAGGCCCGGGCGATCGCCTCGGTGAAGGTCGAGGGCGGACGCCCGACGTTGCCGAGTCAGCCCGGTGGGATGCCGGGAGGTCTGCCCCACGCCGCCCGACCGGTCACCCAGCCGCCCCGGCCGCCGAAGCCGGTCCCCCCGGAGTTCTTCCCGCTCGAGGCGCGGAGCTTCGACGAGGCCGGCGTCGACTCCGCACAGATCGAGGCGCTGGTGCTCCGGATGTTGCTCGGCACCCGCGCCGAGACGGGCCGGAACATCGCCGAGGCCGTCCGGCTGCCGCTCGCCCTGGTCCGCGACGTCCTCGATCAGGCGAAGGACAAGAAGCTCGTCAACTACCGCGGCACCACCGTGATGGGTGACTTCGTCACCGAGCTGACCGACGCCGGGCGCGACAAGGGCATCGAGTCGCGCAAGCTCACGAGCTACGTCGGGCCGGCGCCGGTGCCGTGGGAGCACTACCTCGAGGCGCTGAAGTACCAGGCGCTCGCGAACCTCGCCCCCGGTCCGGAGGACCTCCAGCGCGCGTTCGCCGACCTCCAGATCTCGGAGGACCTGTTCGATCGGATCGGTCCGGCGGTGACCAGCGGACGGGCGATGTTCCTGTTCGGCGAGCCCGGGAACGGCAAGACCAGCCTCGCCGAGCGGATGACCAACTGCTTCGGCGGCGCGATCTGGATCCCGCACACGCTCGAGATCGGCGGCCACCTCGTCAAGCTGTTCGATCCGGCGATCCACCGCGAGCTCGAGATCGACCCGAGTCAGGCCCAGAAGCGCCCGGACCGCCGGTGGGTGCGGATCCGCCGCCCGACCGTGATCGCCGGCGGCGAGCTGACCCTCGACATGCTCGAGCTGAAGGTCGACCCCGTCGGGCACCTGTGCGAGGCCCCGCTCCAGCTCAAGGCGAACTGCGGCTCGCTCGTGATCGACGACTTCGGTCGCGGCAACACGAGCCCGCGGGATCTGCTGAACCGGTGGATCTTCCCGCTCGAGAAGCGGGTCGACTTCCTCCAGCTGCCGGACGGTCGCAAGGTGCCGGCGCCGTTCGACTGCCTGCTCGTGTTCTCGACCAACCTCGAGCCCCGCGACCTCGCGGACGAGGCGTTCCTCCGTCGGATCCCGTACAAGATCTACGTCGGCGACCCGCTCGAGGACGAGTTCGAGCAGCTGGTGGTGAAGATGGCGGCCGGGTTCGGGGTCGAGCTCCAGCCGCGGTCGGTCAAGTACCTGATCGATCGGCACTACAAGATGAACAAGCGGCCGATGCGGTACTGCCATCCCCGCGACCTGCTCCTGCAGGTGGTCCACCTGTGCGAATACGAGCGTCGCTCGAAGGTCGCGGGGCCGACCGAGTGGGATCGGGTGGTCGGGAACTACTTCGGTGTGTGAACCGTGATCGCAGCGATTCCGTATTTCCAGCTCCACGTGTACAACCTGGACATCCCCGGCGTCGGGGTGATCCCGCTCGA
>JBEBJW010001571.1:0-1951 GCA_040079715.1 Myxococcota bacterium
GTCAGCAGGCGGACGTGATCGGCGAGCCGCCGGACGATCGTGACCCAGATCCCGGCGAGCAGTCCGATCCCGACCAGCCCGGCGGCGCCGGTGCCGAGGACCAGCATCCGCTGCTGGTCGAGCTGGGTCTCCGCCCGGCGGGCGATCGCCTCCATGCTCTGGTGCATCCCGTTCGCGTACACCGCCTTCTGCTGCTGGTACGCGTCGCCGAACAACACCTCGGCGGCCTCGGCGCGGCGCCCGTCCCGGACCAGCGCGAACGCCTGGTTCTCCATCGCGACCAGCTTCTGGTTGGCGGCGTCGGTCTCGGCGGCGGACGCGAGCAGGTACGCCTCGGGCGACAGCGCCACGGCCTCCTTGATCGTCGCGTCGAGCGTCGGCTCGAACGACCGGTACCGGGCCTCCCACGCCGCGTCGCCGGTCGCCGCGGCCATCCGGGCGGACATCGTGAGCACCTCGTCGAGCCACACGATGTCGCCGGCGAGCTCGCGGATCCGGAGCTCGGTCCGCACCAGCTCCTCGAACCCGCGGTACAGCCGGAAGGTGACGAACCCGGCGCCGCCGGCGAGCGCCGCGGTGAGCACCATCCCGACCGCGAGCACCCACACCGGCAGGCCGTAGGTCCGGTCCGACCGGGGGCCGGGCGTCGACGCCATCCGCACCTCGACGATCGGTTCGGCCGACGCGGGCCCCGCTTGAGCCTCGCCGCCGGGCCGCGCCGGCGATAGGTCCACCCGATGCGCCGAACCCGCCCGGAGCGCCGGGGTCCTCCGTCCCGCGCCTCGTCGGGGCCGCGGGGGGCACCGCCGCGCGGCACCCGGATCGTCCCCGGGTTCGTGACCGACGACGAGCTGCGCGAGGTTCTCGACTGGCTCGGCACGATCCGGCCGCTGTGGGAGCACCGGTTCTCGACCCGGCGGCCACCCCCGCCCGGCGAGACGCAGCGGATGCTGCAGCGGCCCGTGTACTGGCTCGGGAGCTGGCAGTTCGCGTGCCTCGGGTACTACCACCCGCCGCGGGGCGCGGTGAACCGGTGCGTGCGGGCCGAGCCGTTCCCGCCGGTGCTGGCGCGGTGGGTCGAGCGGATCGAGCGGTTCGCCCGGGCCGAGCTGCCGCCGGCGGTGATCCCGGACGGGTGGACCCTCGACACGTGCCTCGTCAACTACTACGGCGATCGGATCGTGGACGGCCGCCGCGACGACCGCGCGCGGGTCGGGGCGCACCGGGACTTCGAGCCGGGACCGGTCGGATCGGTGTCGATCGGCGACCGGGCGATGTTCCAGTTCGTGGATCGCACCGGCTCGGTGGTCGAGCAGACCTGGCTCGAGGACCGGTCGCTCCAGCTGTTCGCCGGCCCGGTCCACAAGGACCAGCTCCTGCACCGGGTTCAGCGGGTGGACCGCAAGCACGGCCCGCTGCCGCTGCCGCTCGACGGGTTCGTCACCCGGCGGGTGAACTTCACGTTCCGGTGGGTGCCGCCGTCCGCGGTGGTCGACTACGCCGCGCTCCCGGACGAGCTCCGGTCGGACGTCCGCGACAGCGTCGAGGCCCTCGCGGCCCACGCGCCGTTCTGGGCGGCGGCCGCGGCCGGGTCCCCGTGACCGTCCTGCTGCCGCCTCCGGAGACGCCGTGAGCGCCCCGACCGACCCGCACCTGGCGCGGCTCCACGCGGCGTCGAAGGCCGAGCAGGCGCTGGACGCGGCCGAGCACACCCGGCTCGACGGCCTGCCGCTCGACGACCAGGTGTTCGCCGGGCACGCCTGGCCGCCGGTCGAGGTCGTATCGGTCGAGCCCGAGGGCGGCCGGACGCGGGTGATCCTCCGGGTCGCGCGCGGGGTGCTCCTCCACGACGGGATCTCGGCCGGCGACACCGTGTGGCTCGACGCGGGCGAGGACCGGTGGGCGGCGACCGTCGACGACGTAGGGGTCCGCGACGCCGAGCTCCGGGGGC
>JBEBJW010001572.1:0-1951 GCA_040079715.1 Myxococcota bacterium
GAGGTGGTCGCCGCGGTCCGCGCGTCGCTCCCGGCCGAGCCGCCCCGGATCCCCGCCGAGCCCCGGAGCGCGGCCCCGTCGCCCACTGCGTCGTCGCCCACCGCGTCGTCGCCCACCGTGTCCGGGTCGTCGTCCGGGCCGGTCGGGGCGTTCGCCGGCAAGGTCGCGGTGGTCACCGGCGCCGGGCACGGCCTCGGCAAGGTGATCGCCACCCGGCTGGCCGAGGGCGGCGCCACCGTGGTGATCAACGCGTTCCACGCGCGCGAGGCCGGCGAGGCCACCGCCCGGTCGCTGGTCGCCGCCGGGCACCGCGCGATCGCGGTGTGGGGGTCGGTCGCGAACGAGGAGCACGTGGCGCAGCTGTTCGACCGGGTCGAGGGCGAGCTCGGCGGGGTCGACCTGCTGGTGTGCAACGCCTCGGACGGGCGGCTCGGGCCGTTCGCCGAGCTGACCGGCCGCGACTGGGACCGGGCGTTCCGGACCAACGTGTCCGGCCACTTCCAGTGCGCGCTGCGGGCGAGCGCGTCGATGGCGCGGCGGGGCGGCGGCAGCATCGTCACCCTGTCGACCGTCGGGGCGCACCGGTACGTCCGCGGGTTCGGCTCGCAGGGTGTGGTCAAGGCCGCGGTCGAGGCGATGACCCGGTACCTGGCGTGCGAGCTCGCCCCGTCCGGGATCCGGGTGAACTGCGTCGCCGCCGGGCCGATCTACGGGGAGCTGCTCGACAAGTTCACCGACCCGACCGCGATCCCGACCTGGGAGGCGATCACCCCGGGCGGCTCGCTGTGCACCGAGGACGAGGTCGCGCGGGTGGTCGCGTTCGTGCTGTCGGACGACGCGGTGGCGTTCAACGGGGCGGTGATCCCGGTCGACCGCGGGATGTCGAGCCACGTCGACGGCCGGCTCGAGCTGCCGACGGTCGTCCCGCTCGCGTCGCGGGTCGGGCAGGGGAGGGCGTCGTGACCGGGTTCGCCGTCCCGTACCGGATCCGGTTCGACGACACGATGGCGTACGGCACGCACCACTTCCTGACCGGGTTCAAGTTCCAGTGCGCGGCCCGCGAGGCGCTGCTGTTCGGCGCGGTGGTCGACGCGGTCCCGGGCGCGCGGGCGGCCCTCGACCAGGTCCACCTGCTGACGATCGACGCGTACAACCGGAACCTCGGGTCGGCCGGGCTCGGGGACCGGCTGGCGGTGCTGGCGACGGTCGAGGATCGAGGCCGGACCGCGGTCACGTTCTGCTTCCGGGTGGTGCGCGCCGACGGGACCCCGATCGCGTGCGGGTTCCAGACGGTGGCGTGCGCGGACCCGGCGACCGGGGCGATCCGGCCGTACCCGGACCTGCTGCTGGCGCGGTTCGACGCGCTGGCGGCGCTCGACGAGCCGACGGCGGACGCGGACGCGACGTTCCGGGCGCGGGTCCTGCGGGGCGGCCGGGCGACGCGGTCGCTGTTCCCGCCGGGGGTGATCGCGGCGGCGCGGGCGTTCCTGACCGAGGACCGCCTCCCGGCAGCGGTCCGGCTCGACGGGCTCGACGGTGTCGACGACGTCGACGGGTCGGAGGCCCCGGTGGCTCCGGGCGAGGCGCGCGCAGCCGGTCCGGGCCGCGCTCCGGATCCGCGTCCGCAGCCGGACGCGCGGGACGGCACCGACGGCTGGGTGTTCTCGGGGCAGGGGACGTTCGACCCGGCGCTGTTCGCGGCCCGGGCGCGGCTGCACCCGGGCGAGCGGGCGGTGGTCGCGGCGGTGGTGCGGGACCGGCTCGGGATCGACGCCGGGCCGCTGTGGGACGCGCCGGACGCGATCGAGCCGGACCTCGAGCAGGTCGGGATCCTGGTCCAGAACGTGTGGGGCGCCGGCGACGCCGGGCCTGCCCCCGGGGTCCTCCTCGGCCACAGCTTCGGCGAGCTCGCGGCGGTCACCGTCGCCGGG
Source organism: Myxococcota bacterium (assembly GCA_040079715.1). Classification (GTDB taxonomy): domain Bacteria; phylum Myxococcota_A; class UBA796; order UBA796; genus JACKER01. The sequence continues at coordinate 1,932 of JBEBJW010001572.1, forward strand.
TGCGTCGACCTCGCCGGCGG
>JBEBJW010001573.1:0-1950 GCA_040079715.1 Myxococcota bacterium
GGAGCGCCGCGCCGGTCCAGCACGTCACCCCCCCCCCGTCGCCGGCGATCGTCAGCGTCCGGTCGACCACGACCGCGGTGCCGGCCCATGACCCGGCGGTCACGTGGACCGTGTCGCCCTCCACCGCGGCTGCGATCGCGTCCCCGACGGTGTCGTACCCGCCGGGGCCGACCACCAGCTCCTCGGCGCGCGCGGCGACGATCGCGATCCACCCGACCATCCCACGAACGTACCACGGAGGTCGCCGAGCCCCCGGCGGCGGAGTACGCTTCCACCGGGGGTGGCGCGTTGCTGCTGGTGGCGCTCGCGGCGTGCGGACCGGCGATCGAGCCCCAGATCCCGCTGGAGGGCCTGCAGGGGCCGGCGGTCGAGCAGGCGACCGCCCGCGCAGTCCGGGCGTCGATCGCGATCCGCGGGATCCGCCCGTCGATGACCGAGCTGACCACGGTCGGGCTCGACCCCGGCGCGGTGGACCCGCTGATCGACGCCTGGCTCGCGGACGACGCGCGGTTCGGCGCCACCGTCCGGCGGATCCACACGAACCACTGGGTGCTGTGGAGCGACTACGGGAAGATCCCGGCGGCGGGCACCCTCGCCGGGGTCGAGGCCCAGGCGATCCGGTCGTCGCTGTTCGAGGCCCCGGTCCGGATCGCCGAGCGGGTCGTGGTCGAGGATCGGCCGTACACCGAGATCCTCACCGCGGACTGGCTGATGGCGGACGAGGTCCTCGCCGCGGCGTGGACCGGCACGGACTACCCAGGCGACGCGACCGGCTGGCGCGAGGCCCACTGGGTCGACGGGCGCCCCCAGGCGGGGATCCTGTCGGACTCGATGCTGTGGGTGATCTACCGGTCGTGCGGCACGAACTACAGCCGCGGCCGGGCGGCGACCCTCGCCAACGTGCTCGCCTGCTACGACTTCTTCGTCGGTGACCAGCCGATCGAGAGCGGGGTCGACCTCGCGGATCCGGCGGCGGTGTCGGACGCGGTGCTGACGGACCCGGCGTGCGTGGCGTGCCACGGGGTGCTCGACGGCATCGCGAGCGCGATCCCGTTCATGGACGACTTCGTGATCCAGCGGGCGACGTTCCCGGAGGCGCTGTACGACCCCGAGCTGACCGGCGACGCGTGGACCACCCGCACCGGCCGGGCGCCGGCGTGGTTCGGGACCCCGGTGAGCGGGCTCGAGGAGCTGGCGGAGGTGATCGCCGACGATCCGCGGTTCGTGGCGTGCACCGCCCGCCGGACCGCGGCGTGGTTCAGCCAGCGGACGATCGACGAGGTCCCGGACGACGAGGTCGACGCGCTGGCGTCCGCGTTCGCCGCGTCCGGCACGTCGTACCGCGCGCTCGTCCGGTCGATCGTCGCGTCGGAGCCGTTCTCGACCCCGCCGACCGACCCCGACGGCCGGCTGCTGCGGCTCCGCCCGGAGGAGCTGTCGCTCGTGCTCGAGGATCTCACCGGGTTCCGGTGGGTCGAGGACATCCGCGACGACTGCTGCGGGGCGGTCACCGGGTCGTCGCCGACGGGCCCGATCGACTTCTTGACCGACGGGCACGACGGGTACCGGATCCTCCTCGGCGGCACCGACGCGCCGTTCGTGTCGCTGCCGACCTACCCCACCTCCCCGACCGCGGTCCTCGCGATCCGGTCCGCCGCGGCCCGCGCGGCCGCGTTCGCGATCGACGCCGCGTACGACGACGGAGAGACCCGGCTGATCGACGCGTCGGTCGCGGGCGACGGCGACGAGCCCGCGGTCCGCGCCGCCCTCGTCGCGCTGCACCTCCGGCTGTTCGGGGAGCGGGTCGCGGCCGACGACGCGCCGATCGACGCTACCTGGGCCCTGTTCGCCGACGTCCTCGACCGCTCCGCCGACCCTCGACGCGCGTGGACCGTGCTGCTGGCCGCGATGCTGCAGGACGCGCGCCTGGTGACGTATTGATGCGCCTGC
>JBEBJW010001574.1:0-1949 GCA_040079715.1 Myxococcota bacterium
GACGGGGCGAGGGCAAGGGGGGTCCTGGTCGACGGCGCGAGGCGCCCGGGGTACATCGTCGGACCCCGAGTTGAACAGTTGATTAAAACAGCCGACCAACCCGACGCCCGCGGCGCAGAGACCCGGGCGAAGCTCCTCGAAGCCGCGCTCGACTGCTTCGCCGAGCGGGGCTACGCCGCCACCACCCGCCAGATCTGCGACCGGGCCGGGGTGAACCTCGCGCTGTTGAGCTACCACTTCGGGGGCAAGGACGCGCTGTGGGGGCAGGTCCTCCGGGTGCTGAACGACCGGATCGCCGCGCTGGCGTGCGCCGAGTGGTCGCGCGACCTGCCGACCAGCGTGGCCGCGTTCCTCCGGACCGTCGTGCGGGCGATGCTCGCGGACCCCCGCCCGATGCGGGTGATGGTCTGGGCGCGGCTCCAGCCGCACGGGTTCGACCCCGCCCTCGCGACCGACGCGTGGGAGCCGGTCGTCCGGCTGGCGGTCGCGTTCCTCGAGGCCCAGCAGCGGGCCGGCGCGATCCCCGCCAGCGTCGACCCGGGGCTCGCGATCGTCACGTTCTACGGGCTCCTCGCCGAGCCGCTGATCGAGCCGGCCGTTCACCGCCGGCTGTTCGACCGCGACCCGTCCGATCCGGACCACGCCGCGCGGATCGAGCGTCACCTCGTCGCGAGCGGGCTGCGCCTGCTCGGACTCTCCCAGGAGGAACCATGAACGGGACCCACGCCGTCGTCACCGGCGCGTCGGCCGGGATCGGGCGGGCGATCGCCGCCGCCCTCGCCGCCGAGGGCTGCGCGCTCACCCTGGTCGCCCGCCGGCGCGAGCCGCTCGAGGCCCTCGCCGCGTCGCTGCCGGTCCGGTCGCGGGTGGTGGTCCACGATCTCGGCGATCCGACCGCCGCCGCCGCGTTCCTCCCGGACGCCGAGGAGGCGCTCGGTCCGATCGGGATCCTGGTGAACAACGCCGGGCTGCAGGTCGTCGGGCGGACCCACGCGATCGACATCGCCGCCGCCGAGGCCACGGTGGTGACGAACCTGCTGTCGCCGCTCCGGCTGATCCACGCGGTCCTGCCCGGGATGCTCGCCCGGGGCTCCGGCGCGATCGTCAACGTGGCGTCGATGGCGGCGCTGGCCCCAACCCCCGGCATGACCTGGTACAACGCCGGCAAGGGCGGGCTCGCGGCGGCGTCGGAGGCGCTGCGGGGCGAGCTGCGCGGCACGGGGGTCGACGTGCTGACGGTGTACCCGGGGATCATCCCGGAGACCGCGATGGCGAAGGCCGCGCTGGACAAGTTCCACGGGGACCAGCTCCTGGTGCGGCTCCAGCCGACCGGGACCGCCGAGGGCCTCGCGGCGGTGGTGGTCCGGGCGATCCGGCGACGGTCGGCGCGGGTGATCTGGCCGCGGGCGAACGCGGTGGCGCGCCACTTCCCAGCCGCCACCCGGTGGGCGATGGACACGTTCACGCCCCTGCCGGAGACCTGATGGACGCCGGGGTCCGGTCGAGCGTCACGGTCGACCGCGACGGCGCGGTGGCGTGGGTCCGGTACGCGTCGGACCTCGACCGCCTCGACGCGCTGGGCCTGCTCGCCCTCCGACGCGCGCTCGACGGGCTCACCGCCGATCCGACCGTCCGGGTGATCGTGTTCGGCGGGCTGCCGGGGCGGTACCCGATCCTGATGGACCCCGACGAGGGGCGGGCGATCGCGGCCCTCGCCCCGGCGCTGCCCGCGTGGCTCACCGTCGGCGGGGTCCGGGTCGCGCTCGCCCTCCTGCGGCGATTCCGCGGGCTCCGGCGCCTGCTCGATGCGCCGCGGTGGGCCCGCCGGACCGCGCTGCTGAACCTGGTGCTGGCGACCGACGCGCTCGAGGCGCCGGGGATCGTGTCGGTCGCGGCGATCGACGGGCCGGCGTTCGGGGGCGGGATGGAGCTCGCGCTCGCGTGCGACC
>JBEBJW010001575.1:0-1948 GCA_040079715.1 Myxococcota bacterium
CTTCGTGAGAATGCCGCTGAGCTGCGGCCGCTTCCAGGTGATGCGCATCCCGGATTTCCTCGGCACACCCGGCTCGATCGTCTCATTGAACTCCGGCGGCGTCCCGCCGTTCGGATCGCACACCTCGGCCGGCAGCGGGTTCGCGATCACCAGCAGGTAGTCCGGGAACTCCTCGACCTTCGGCAGGTGCGCCCCCTCTTCCGGCAGGCGGCGCGGCCGCGTCACGTCGTCGCGCGTCAGCGGGTGCACCGGCAGGAACCCCTTGAAGACGCGGTCCTCTTCCTCCGGCGTCGGGTTCTCGAGGTCGATCCAGATGACCGACTCGCCCGAGATCGAGACTGCCCCCGGCGGCAAGTCCGAGCTGACCGGACACTCGGCAGTATCCGTGTCCGGCTCCCAGCGGTAGACGCGAATCATGGAATTGAGCCACGGATGAACACGGATAAACACGGATGAGAGGAAGACAATTTATTGGCCGCCGATCCATGAATCGTATTTGGATCCATTTTCTCAGGAGGGAACCCCTTCACCGGACCTGGCGTGCGGTCGGGGCCCGGTCGCCCGCACGGTTCAAATTGCATTCGTTCCCCCGTCGGTGTTAGAATGGGCCAGCCTTCAGGAACGCCCACGATGCTCCGCATACTGTCCGCGTTGATCGCTCTCGCCTGGATCTCCCCGGCCGGTGCCGCCGGGCCGGTGAAGATCGAACGCGACCACCCGGTCGAGATCGCCGCCGGCCAGTGCCGCCCATTGGAAGCCCAATTGCAGACGCTGGTGGAGGAGCTGCCGGCCGCGGATCTCGAGTTTCTGGCGCGCTATCTCGGCAGCCTCGAGAAGTCTGCCGCCGCCGCGCTGCTGGCCGCGGTCGGGGCGTTCTCCACGCCGATGTGGCCGCTCGCGAAGGCGATGGCGTTCGCGCGGGTCCCCGGGCGGCCGGGCCTCGTCGCCGCGCTCGACCACCTGACGTTCCCGATCGAGCTCGCGGCCCCGCTGGCGGTCGGCGCGATCGCGACGGCCTGGGGACCGGCCGCGGCGGTGGCGGCCCTCGGGATCCAGCCGGTGGTGGTCGGGGCGATCGCGCTCCTCGTCCGCGCGTCACCGGTCGAAAGCGATCCACCGGGTCCCGCCGATGTATGAGCAGGGGATGTGGCTGTACCCTGCGTCCGCGTTCGCGAGCGACGACATCGAGGCCGACTGGACCGCGGTCGCGCCGACCGTCGCCGCGCGGTCGGCCGTCCCGATCCCGTTCACCGGGGCAGAGCTCGCGGCGCTGGTCGGGTCGAAGCCGATCGCCCGCCGGTTCGACACGCCGGACGGCGCGTTCGCGGTCGGCGCGGTGTGGGTCGCGGCCCCGATCGAGGACCTGTGGGTGGTCCTGCAGGACGCGATGCACGACGCCGCGTCCCCGGGCCCGTCGCGGCTGACCCAACGCCGCCTGACCGCGGGGGTCGGCCCCGAGCAGACGAAGCAGGTGTACATGCACCTCGACCTGCCGTACCCGCTGACCGACCGGCAGTGGGTGGTGGTGGTGTCGACGAACGCCCCGCTGTACCAGGCGACCGGCGGGCAGGTCTGGCAGCGCCGGTGGGTGCTGGGTGACCCGGCGAGCGCGGGCCCGCCGGGCTCCGCGACGGGTCCGGATCCGGACGCGACCTGGCTGCCGGACACCCGCGGGGCGTGGACCCTGCTCGAGAGCCACGGCGGCACGGTGGTCCAGTTCTCGGTCCGGACGGTGCTCGGCGGGCTGGTGCCGTCGTCGATCGCGCAGGGCTGGGCGGTGTCGACGGTCCGGGGTGCCCTCGAGCGGGTCGCGGCGCGGGCGACGAGCCTGCCAGGGCACTACGACGCCGCGCACGAGGTGGTGTACGCCCCGGACGGAGCGCCGATCCCGCCGCGGTGAGTGGCGGGGCGGCTTCTGCTGCCGCAGGCGGGGACATCGACGTGGTCG
>JBEBJW010001576.1:0-1946 GCA_040079715.1 Myxococcota bacterium
GACCCCGACCGCGAGCCCGAACGCCGCGGTCCACCCGAGCTGGAGCCGGAGCGGCCCCGACGGCGTCCCCAGCGCGAGCAGCGGCAGCCCGACCCCGGCGGCCGCGATCGCCGCGAGGCGCAGCCCGACGAACGCCTCGGGCGGCTGGGGGAGGGCGGGCCACCACCCGAGGGCGCGCAGATCCGCGGTGCCCGGCCACAGCAGCGAGGCGGCGAGCGCGGTGACCACCGCGAGCGCGATCCGGACCCGGCGCGGCTCGAGCCCGGTCAGCCCGAGCGCGTACACCGGGGCCCAGTAGCCTTGCCACAATCGGTCGGCCCACTCCCGGAGCTGGCTCCAGCCGCGCCCGTCCCAGTCGAGCGGAGACACGCCGCGGGCGGCGATCTTGGCGTAGTACGTGTTCGGGAACGGCCAGGCGAAGTACCACAGCCGCGCGAGCTCCGACGCGGCGAGCGGGACCGCCACGACCCCGAGCCACGCGGCGACCACCCGCGGGCGGGACCGGTGCAGCCCGGCGACGATCACCGCGCCGATCCCGGCGTACACGACGCCCTCCGGACGGGTCCACGCGACGAGCAGGTACAGCGCGGCCGCCCACGGGATCCCGCCCGGTCGATCGAGCCCGGTCCGGTAGATCGCGGCGGTGAGCAGCAGGTCGAACAGGCCGTTCTCGAGCCCGGACGCGCTCCAGATCGCGAACTGGGCGTTGAGGGCGAGGGCGATCGGCGCGAGCAGCGCGCCGGGGCCGCGGTGGTCCGGCATCGCGCGGGCGGCGAGCCGCCACACGAGCCACAGCGTCGGCAGGCCGAACAGCATCCCGAGGGGCTTCGCGACGGTGAACCCGTCGAGACCGACCGCCTGGAACGCCGCGAGGACCGCGATCCACGTCGGGTCGCTGTACGCCTCGACCCGCTCGGCCCCTGGCCACGGCACGAGCCCGTGGCCCGCCGCGAGGTTCCGGGCGTACGCGTAGCAGATCGCGGCGTCGTCGATCGTCCAGCCCCACCGGGTGGCCTGGTGGAGGACCATCGCGACCGCGCACGCGACCAGGACGAGCGGCGCCGCGCCACCGACGGAGAGGCGGGGGGTCCCGGTGGACGCCAGGTGCTGCCAGCGCTCGCCGGTCCGCATGGCGGGTGTCCTATCCGGTCCCGGCTGGATAGGACACGCCGATGATGAACCGGGTCGCGGCGGCGCTCGCGCGGATCCTGCCGTCGGTCGCGGCCCTCGCGCTCGCGATCCTGCTCGCCTCGGTGTGGTGGGGCCGGCTGCACTATCCGTTCGACCTCGAGTGGATGGAGGGCGGGATGCTCGCCCACGCCTGGCGGATCTCCCACGGGTTGCCGCTGTACGTCGCGCCGAACCCGGAGTTCGTCCCGTTCGTGTACCCGCCCGGGTACTCGGCGGTGGTGGCGGCGATCGGCGCGGTGGTCGGGCTCGAGCTGCCGGTCGGGCGCGGGGTGTCGATCGCGGCGATCGTCGCGGCGGCGGCGGCGATTGGGTTCGCGGTCCGGCGGTCGGGCGGTCCGTGGGTCGTCGCGGCGGCGGCGGCGATGGCGTTCCTCGGGACCTACCCCCAGGCGGGCGCGTTCTACGACATCGTGCGACCGGACGCGCTGTCGGTCGCGCTGGCGGGCTGGGCGGTGGTGCTCGGGGCCGAGCCCGGACGGCGGGCGGCGATCGGCGCCGGGCTGCTGCTCGCGGCGGCGTTCCTGGTGAAGCAGAACGAAGCCCTGCTCGGGCTGCCGATCGCGCTCGGGATCGCGCTGCGGAGCCCGCGGGACGCGGCGGCGTTCGTCGCGGCGTCGGCGGGGCCGGCGCTGGCGGCGGTCGGCCTGCTCGAGTGGTCGTCCGGGGGCGGGTTCCTGACCTGGATGCTCGCGGTCCCCGCGTCGCACGTGCTGCTGTGGCCGCGCGGGTACCTCGACACGCCGCGGGAGTGGGGG
>JBEBJW010001577.1:0-1944 GCA_040079715.1 Myxococcota bacterium
GGGCTGTATGACGCTCGCCGTTGCATCAGCCGGACCACCTCGCCGAACCCATGGACGAACCTACTCGATCAGCGATTTCAGGTCAGCATGGAACGTGGGGTACACCGCGACTGCGTCCCGCAGCTCGTCGACCGCCAGATCGTGGCGGATCACGAACGCGAACGCGTGGATCACCTCGGGCGCCGACCGGCCGATCAGGTGGGCCCCGACGAGGCGCCGGGTCGTCCGCTCGATCAGGACCCGGGCGAACGCGGTGTCGTCGCCGTAGGTCCGCGCGGATCGCCAGCCGGCGGTGTCGGTGTCGTGGACCTCGACGTCGATCCCGGCGGACTGCGCGTCGGCCAGCGTCCGCCCGACCCACGCCGCCGGGGGCACGGTGAACAGCGCCGCCGGGACGCTGCGCGGGTCGATCGCCACCGGATCGGTCTCCGACAGGCTCCGCCACGCGAGCGCGCCCTCCCGGGTCGCGAGCGGCGAGAGCTGCGGCAGCCCCGGGTGCGCGTCTCCGGCGAACGCGATCGCCAGGTTCGACGCGCTGCGCTGGAACCGGTCGAGGATCGGCGCTCCGTGGGCGTCGGTGTCGACGCCGGCGGCGGCGAGGTCGAGCGTGGCAGTGTCCGCGACCCGGCCAGCGACGTTGAACACGCGCCCGGCGACGTCGAGGGCGACCCCGTCCCGGACGGCCTCGACCCGCTCGCCGTCGACCCGCCGGACGTCCACCCCGGCCTCGATCCGGACCCCGAGCGCCCGGGTGGCGGCGACGACCCGCTCGGCCAGCGCCTCGTCGACCCGGGACAGGGCCCGGGCGCCGGTCTCGACGATCGTGACCGCGACCCCCATCCGGGCGAACACGTGGGCGAACTCGAACGCGATCGGTCCCCCGCCGACGAACACGATCGCGCGGGGCAGCGCGTCGAGCTCGAGCAGGTCGTCGCTGGTCGGGAGCCCGGCGCCCCCGGGGAACCCGAGCCGCCGCGGAGTGGACCCGGTGGCGACCACGATCTGCCGCGCGCGGTACCGGTCCGCGCCGACCGCGACCTCGGTCCGCCCGACGAACCGCGCCTCGCCCCGGACCAGCCCGATCCCCTGGGCCGTGAGCGACGCCGCGACGTCGGCCGGCACCGAGCGGACGAACTCGCGCTTCCGGGCGATCAACGTCGGCCAGTCGACGGTCGGGGCGGCGACGTGGATCCCGTGGACCGCCGCCCGGGCGATCGTGTCGAGGGTCTCGGCCGCGGCGACCAGCACCTTCTTCGGGACGCACCCTCGGATCGGGCAGGTCCCGCCGGGGTCCCGCCGCTCGATCACCGTCACCGTCCGCCCGTCCACCCGCGCGGCCGCCGCCGCCGCGAGCCCGGCGTTCCCCGCGCCGATCACCACCAGGTCCACGTCTGCCACGCTCACCTCGACAGTGGCGTATCGTCCTCCGCTCGCCCCACGGCGAACCGCGCGAACCCGGCGACCACCGCGGCGAGCCGCTCGCGGGTCCGGTCGTCGGCGAGCCGTCCGGTCGCGTCGAACAGCGCGCCCGCGCCGGCCACGTACAGCGACTTGCCGGAGAACACCCGCATCCCCAGCGTGTGGAGCACCGGCAGCCACGCGAGCTGGGCGAGGCGGGTCCCGCCCTGGCCCGGGGTCGCGCCGATCAGCGCCACCGGCCGGTCGCCGAACACCCGCGGGATGTCCGCCGGCGGCCTCGACAACCAGTCGATCGCGTTCTTGAACACCCCGGGGATCCCGTTGTTGTACTCCGGGGTCGCGAGCACCAGGCCGTCGGCCGCCGCGATCCGGTCCTTCAGCGCCGTGACGAGCGGCGGGATCCCCGACGCCGCCTCGACGTCCGCGTCGTACAGGGGGATCCCCGCGATCGACGCGAGCTCGAGCGTCACCCCCGGCGGCGCGACCTCGGCCGCCGCCCGCAGCAGCCCCGCGTTGTACGACCTG
>JBEBJW010001578.1:0-1943 GCA_040079715.1 Myxococcota bacterium
CGCGGCAGCAGCAGTCGGCCGGTCGGCGGAACCGCTGACGTTCTGCTGACGAACCGGGCGGTCGGTTCGTTGTCTCTCCGATGAAAGCAGAGAGGCAAGCCGATGGACGACGCGCACGGTCGGTGGGCTCGAGGTGTGTCCACCGTCATCCTGGGGGTCGGGGGCGCCGCCGCGCTGGGCGTGGTCATCGTGGGGCTGGGGACCGTCGGGACCGCGCCGCCCCGCGACGATGCGCAGGGCATCCCGGACCGGTACCGGGACCTGCTGCAGGACGACAGGCCCGCGCCGGAGGCCCCGCGTGGACCCGACGCTGGTGAAGGCGGGCGCGCCAAGCGGGAAGAGGGAACGGTCGGCGCGCGGCTCGGCGGCCTCGGGACCGGAGCCTCGGGCTACGGATCGGGCGGCGGGAACTTCGGACCGGTCTCGGGCGACGTCCGTCGGGTGCCACCGAACCTTCCGGTGCGGTCCTCCGACGACCACCGGTCCACCTTCGCGATCGACGTCGACACCGGCGCCTACGCGCAGGCCCGCCGGTCCCTGCGCGAGGGCAGGCTGCCCGAGCCGGACGCGGTCCGCATCGAGGAGTTCGTCAACGCGCTGACGTACGCGTACCCCGAGCCCGATGGCACCACGCCGTTCTCGGTGTCGGTCGAGGGAGCGCCGAACCCGTTCGTCCCCGGGCACCAGATCCTGCGGGTCGGGCTCCGCGGGCGACAAGTCCACGAGGATCGGCGCCCGGTCCACCTGACGTTCCTGGTCGACACGAGCTGCTCGATGACCCCCGCGGACCGGCTCCCGCTCGCCAAGCACGCGATCGAGGTGGCGGTCGACCACCTGGGTCCCCGCGACACCGTCGCCATCACGACCTATGCTGGGTCGACCGAGGTGGTGCTCGAGGCGACCCCGGCCGCTTCGACCCGCGTGATCTCGGCCGCGGTGGCCCGGCTGCACAACGAAGGCGGCACCGCGATGGCCGACGGGATGGCGCTCGCCTACCAGCTCGCGTGGAACGCGTTCGTCGAGGGCGACGAGAACCGGGTCGTCGTGCTGTCGGACGGTGACGCCAACATCGGCGCGGACTCGCCCGAGGCGATCCTCGACCAGCTCTCGGTCCACGCCCGGAACGGGGTGACCTTGTCGACGGTCGGGTTCGGGACCGGGAACTACCGCGACGCGATGATGGAGCAGCTCGCCGACCAGGGCGACGGCAACTACGCGTACGTCGACACGGCGGACGAGGCCGAGCGGCTGTTCGGCGAGACGCTGCTGTCGACGGTCCAGACCATCGCCCGCGACGTGAAGGTCCAGGTGGCGTTCGACCCGCACGCGGTGCGGTCGTACCGGCTGGTCGGCTACGAGAACCGAGACGTGGCGGACGACGACTTCCGCGACGATCACGTCGATGGCGGCGAGATCGGCGCGGGCCACACCGTCACGGCGCTGTACGACGTGGTGCTCGCCGACGCGCCGAGCGGCGAGCTCGCCACGGTCAGCCTCCGGTACGCGCCGCCCGGGACCGGCGGTTCCGCGCGCGAGATCGCGGTCGGCCTCCCTGCCGGCGCGCTCCAGCCGTCGTTCGCGGCCGCCAGCGGCGACCTGCGGCTGGCGTTCGGGATGGCCGCGTTCGCCGAGAAGCTGCGCGGAGACGACGCGACGGCCGCGATCGGGTGGGAGGCGATCCTCCGGGTGGTCGACGGAGCGCCCCACGCCGGCGGTCGCGACGACGAACTCGCCGAGCTGATCCGTCGCGCCGCCGAGCTGTCCGCGAGCGCGCTGGCCCGGGAGTGACCCGGAACCGCGCCGACCCGGCCGCGCGGGGTGGACCGTCCCCGAGGGAGGGTCGACGACCGGTCGAGGGGGTCGGGTGGCCGCTCGATCGATGGTCGACCCTCTCGCGTTCGGCCTTCGGAGGCCGACGCAGGTGGGGTGGACCCTGGGTGCGG
>JBEBJW010001579.1:0-1941 GCA_040079715.1 Myxococcota bacterium
GTCGGAGGCCGTGTCGCCCGCCGTCGAGCCGTCGGCGTCCCCGGTCGCGCCCGCGCCTGCGTCGTCGTGGTCGGCGCCGCCGCCCCCGGACGAAGCGGTCCCCGCGCCCCCGCCCGAGCCCGTCGCGCCCGCGCCGTTCCCGTGGCCGACCCGCCCGTTGCCGGAGGCGAGCCGCCTGCGGGGCGCGTTCCGGTCCGCCGCCGGGGGCTGGGCGATCTTCACCGTCGAGGGCGTGTTCACCGACGCGCCGCCTCCGACCGCGTCGCCGGTCGACTGGGATCGCCACCGGGCCGCCGGCCACCGGGTCGCGGTGTACGTCCGGTCGGGCGAGGCGGTCACGATGTCGGAGCCCGGCGGCGCGGAGACGGCCCACACCGTGGTCCGCGACGGGGCGAACGCGGTGGTGATCGACGGCGCCCCCCACGGCCGGGCCGACTGGGATCTCGGCGGGCGCGCGTTCGGTGGGGCGTGGCGATCTCCCGACGGCGCGATCCTGACCTTGTCCGCCGATGGCGCCGCGCGGTGGTCGGCGCCCGCGTCTCCCACGCGCGGGGCCGGGATCGACCGGGCCGGCACCTACACCCTCGGCGTCGGGGCGATCGCGTTCGGGTGGGCGGACGGCGCGGCGGAGACCTGGCCGCTGCTGTCCGACCTGAAGCCGAGCTCGCGCCGACCGGCCACGGTGTGGCTCCGCGGTGAGCAATGGCAGCTCGTCGGCGGCTGACCGGGGTCGACACCGGATCGAGACTGCCGGTCTGCCATTCGGTCGGCTAGGGTCAGGACGGCATAGATCGGATAGACTCGTGCCCTGTTCGACCGTTTCCGGGAGGCCGTCGTGATCCTGTCCGCCATGCTGGTCCTGTCGTCCGCCGCGCCGGCGTTCGGCCAGCAGCCCGCCGACTGGACGTTCCGCGCGGGCGGGGTCCTCAGCCCCAACGCCGGCATCCCGTTCATGTCGCAGAGTGTCGGCTCGCCCGCCGTGACGTACGACACGCTCCACAACCAGTTCTTCATGGTGTTCGAGAGCCGCACCCCCACGGTCGACGCGCGCTGTCCGCAGGGCGTGTGGGCCCTCGGCGCGGCCACCAGCCCGGACGGCATCAACTGGACCCCGATCGCCACCCCGGTCCTCGAGCCCACCCCCGGCAACGGCCGGTTCTTCTCCTGCGTCGCCGCGCACCCGACCGCGATCTTCTCGCCCACGGCGTACCCGGGCGGCGGGATCCTGGTGTTCTTCAAGTCCGAGCAGGACAACGCGGCGTGCGGCGGCGGGGTCAACCCGTCGTGGGGCTGTGACGTGCTCACCGGGTTCGGCCGGCTCCAGATCGAGCTCGCGGCCGCCACCGGGCTGCCGCGCCGGGTGTTCCTGCGGTCCACCCCGTCGTTCAAGCCCACCACCGCCACGTTCGGCTACCCGAAGCTGCTCCAGGTCGGGCTCGAGTACGAGCTGTTGTACCAGGGCTACCCGGACATCTGGGCCACCCAGTCGCTCTCGCTCAACGGGATCGGCGTCGGCGCGCCCGAGATCGAGCTCACCACGTACAACGCGTCGGTGAACTGGGTGGCGGACGAGTTCTACAGCCCGTCGCTGGTCTGCGGGGCCGACGCGACCTACCCGTACGAGGCGTTCGTCGGCGGCCGCGACACCAACGCCGGCGTGATCCTCAGCGGCGGGTGGGGCAAGGCGATCGACGACACGTGGGGCGGCGCCACGCAGTTCCTGCTCGACGTGACCGCCCAGCAGACCTACGTGGGCGACAGCGCGTTCCGCCACCTCGACGTGACCCACCTCACGACGGACGAGTACCTCGTGTGGTTCTCGGAGCGCGACAACAGCGGCAACAGCTTCATCCGGTTCGGCGGCACCAACAACATGGTGTTCAACAACGCCGACGTGGAGAGCAAGATCTGCCCGTGACGCCCGCCGCGCCGCCCCGCCGC
>JBEBJW010001580.1:0-1940 GCA_040079715.1 Myxococcota bacterium
CGCGTTCGACCCGGGCCGCGAGCTCGCGCTCGTCGAGGGCGGCGTCGGTGCGGTCGGGGGACGCCCACCGCTCGAGCGCCACCCCCGGCAGCCACCGCCGCCACCACGCCTTCTTGTTCTGGTTCGCGACCACCCGGCGGGTGGTGGTGTACAGCCAGGCCGGCAGGTGGTCCGGGCCGTTGATCCGCGCGTGGCGGCGGACGAGGATCAGCAGCACGTCCGTCGCGGCCTCCTGCGGATCGGCCGCCCCGAGGCGGTTGCACCAGCCGTACACCGTCGGCAACCAGTGCGCGACCAGCTCGTGGAGCGCGTCCTCGTCCCCGCGGAGCGCTTCCGCGACGCGATCGTCGGTGGTGGCGGTGGTCATCGTGCGCAACAGGTCCCTCGGATCTCCTCTGTCGGGATCCGGCGCGCCGGTTCATCCACGCCGAACAATCGTCGCCGGCACTGGCCCGGCGGGCCTCAGCGTGATCGACGGGACCAGGGCCGGGCGCGGTCCGGGGGTGTGGAGCTGCGCCCGGCGGGTCACGGTGGCGAGGACCAGCACCGCCTCGAGCAGGGCGAAGTGGTTGCCGATGCACACCCGCGGCCCGCCCCCGAACGGCAGGAACGCCATCCGCGGCCGATCGTGGCCGTCGTCGAGCCACCGCTCCGGCCGGAACGCGAGCGGGTCCGGGAACCACCGGGGGTCGTGGTGGAGCACCCACACCGGGATCAGCAGCTGGGTGCCGGGCTCGACCCGGACCGAGGCCGCCGGACCGGACAGGGTGAACGCCTCCTGGGCCTCGCGGCCGATCGCCCACACCGGCGGCAGGATCCGCATCGCCTCGTGGATCACCGCCGCGGTGTACCGGAGGGCCGGCAGATCCGCCGCGGTGGCGGGTCGATCGGCGAGCACCGCGTGGACCTCGGCCTCGAGGGCGTCGCGGGCCGCGGGGTTCTCGGACAGCAGGATCACCGCGTTGGTCAGCGCGAGCGCGGTGGTCTCGTGGCCGGCGACGAACGCGGTCACCGCCTCGTCGCGGAGCTCGACGTCGGTCAACGCGCCGTCGTCGTCCCGTGCCTCGAGCAGGCGCGACAGAAGATCGTCGCCGGGTCCCTTCCGACGGCGGGCCTCGATCAGCTCGAACACCACGCGGTCGAGCTCGCGGATCGCGCTGGCAGCGCGGCGGCGACCGGGGGTCGGCACGAACGACGGCAGCACCCGCCCGAGCCCCTGCGCCTCGAACACGAACCCGTGCATCACGGTGTCGATCGCCGCCCCGACCCGGGTGGTGTCGACCCCGAGGTCGGTCCCGAACAGCGTGTCGAGCACGATCCGCTTGGTCAGCGCCATCCAGTCGGCGTGGAGGTCGCACGACCCGCCGTCGACCAGGGTCGCCGCGTACGCCTCGGCCGCGGCGACGAACGCCTCGGCGTACCGCTCGACGTGGCGCTTGGTGAACGACGGCGCGGCGAGCTTCCGGTGCCGTCGCCAGGTCTCGCCCTCGCTGGTGACGAGGCCGTTCCCGAGGATCGGGCGGATCAGCGCGTAGATCGCGTCCTTGTGCATCGACTTCGCGTGCTCGACCAGCACCTGCTCGACGAGGTCCGGGTGCGACAGCTGGAGCAGCGTGTGATCGACGATCCGGTACTGCGCGAGGTCGCCGTGGTCCCGCGCGACCTCGGACACGAACCCGAGCGGATCGCGCGCGAACGGGATCAGCACCCCGATCCCCGGCAACCCGCGGACCTGCGGCACATCGGGAACGGGCGCGACCACGAGACCTCCGGTCCCCGGAGCGTAGCCCGTACGTCCGGGATCGGTCGCGGCGAGCGGCGACTGGGCCGGTCCCACCCCGATCCGACGGACCGGGCGGGACGGGCACGGGCAGAGGCACGGGCACGGGCTGGGGAGGAGCCCGTGGGGCTCCTAGCCCCCCGCCAGCGACGCGTTCTTG
>JBEBJW010001581.1:0-1940 GCA_040079715.1 Myxococcota bacterium
TCCGGGCGGCGGGGGCGGCGGCGGCGGCGGCTCGAACGACGCGGGCGGCGCGGCCGGCGCGGACCGGGACATCTTCTCCGTCTTCGGCGACTCGTCGCGGGCGTAGTCGTCGTTGGCCATCGACCCGCCCATGCTCGGGTTCTCGTCGTACCCGCCCTCGGCGGACCCAGGGTCGTACGGGGCCGGGGCATACTCGGCGGGGCTCCGCTTCGCGCACGCGGCCAACGTCGCGAACGCCGCGATCCACACCATCTTCCTCATGGGCGTCCTCACGGATCCTCCAGGATCGAGCCGATCACCGCAACCACTTCGTCGTGCAGCCGGTCGTTCGTCGCGATCGGGCACGGCCGGTCGCCGAGGTCCCGCCCGGGGATCGGCGACACGCGGCCCCCGGCCTCGCGGACCAGCACGATCCCGGCGGTCACGTCCCACCGCGCGAGATCGAACTCCCAGAACAGGTCGACCGCCCCGGCCGCGACGTACGCGAGGTCGAGCGACGCGGCGCCCGCCCGCCGGACGCACTGGGTCCGCTCGAGGAACGCCTCGACGAACTTCAGGTAGAACCTGGCCTTGTTGCGCCGATCGTACGGGAACCCGGTCGCGCACAGCGCCCGATCGAGCGTGTCGACCGCGCTGACCGCGAGCCGCTCCCCGTTCGCGAACGCGCCGCGGCCGGTGGTCGCGGCGAACACCACGTCGCGGTGGGTGTCGATCACCACCCCGACCTGCGGGACGCCGTCGACCTCGAGCCCGATCGACACCGCGCAGAACGGGAACCCGTGGACGTAGTTGGTGGTGCCGTCGAGCGGATCCACGACCCACCGGGTGGTCGCACCCGCCGCGCCGCCGCCTTCTTCGCCGAGCACCGGGATCTCCGGCGTGTGCCGCCCGAGG
This sequence comes from Myxococcota bacterium, assembly GCA_040079715.1. GTDB lineage: Bacteria > Myxococcota_A > UBA796 > UBA796 > JACKER01. Next base: position 895 of record JBEBJW010001581.1, read on the forward strand.
ATCTCCCGGATGGCTGCCTCGCACCGCAGGTCGACGTCGGTGACCCAGTCGACCGCGCCCTTCTGGCGGAGCCCGGTCGGTCGCGACGCCCGCTGGATCGCCGCGGCGGCGCGCGCGGCCTCGATCGCCACGTCCTGCTCGGTCATCCGGCCTCGCCCTCGGGCTGCGGCGCCGTCGGCCGGAGCTCTGCCGTGTCGACGATCAGCGTGACCGGGCCGTGGTTGACCGACGCCACGTCCATCGTCGCCGCGAACCGGCCGCGGGCGACCTTCCGGATCCCCTGGGCCGCGAGCGCGTCGCACACCTGCTCGTACAGCGGGCGGGCGAGCTCGGGCGCGCCGGCGCCGACGAAGCTCGGCCGGCGGCCTTTGCGGATGTCGCCGAACAGGGTGAACTGGCTGACGACCAGCACCTCGCCGTCGATCTCCCGCACCGACCGGTTCATCTTGCCGTCGTCGTCGGGGAAGATCCGCAGCCCGGCGAGCTTGTCGGCGATCCACCCGACCTCGGCGGGCCCGTCGGTCGGACCGACCCCGAGCAGGACCAGCAGCCCGCGGCCGATCTCGCCGACGGTCTCGCCCGCGACCGCGACCGACGCCCGGTCGACCCGCTGGACCACCGCCCGCATCACGGCACGCTCGTCTTGTCGCACACCACCACCGTGCCCTGCTTGTCGCAGGTCACCGTGCCGGACCCGTACACCTGGAACACGCCCCGCGCGCCGTCGATCGTGACGAGGCAGGTCGCCGGCAGCAGGTACTTCTCGATCGAGAACGCGCCGCTGCCCTCGAACGACCTCTTGTTGCCGCTGCACCCGCTGACCGAGCCGCGCCCCGACGAGCGGATCGTGACCCGGGCCCCTGCGTCGGACACCGGCCGTCGGCTCGGGGCCGGCGCGGGCACCGGCAGATCCGGCTCGGGGGTGACGGCCCCAGGCGTGCCGGGAACAGGCTTGCCGGGAACAGGCTTGCCCGGGACGGGCTTCGCGGGCACCGGCGCGGGATCGGGCTTCGTCGGCTTCGGCCGGGGCGTCGCGCTCGGATCCG
>JBEBJW010001582.1:0-1938 GCA_040079715.1 Myxococcota bacterium
GGAGCGGAGGAACCGACCAACCGGAGGTGCGGGCGTGCGCAACGAACCGCTCCGGCACGGCCACGCCGTAGTTGGCGACATAGTAGGTGATCTCGTTCGGCCACACCCAGACGCCGTCGGTGCGAACCTCCGCCGCGACCACGCGCTGGCGTGAGCGGTCCAACACGTCTGCAACCGCGCCGCTGGCCGCGAGGAGGTGCCCGTCGCCCAGGTACCCGAGGATCTGCCGCAGCTCTTCGGCGGATCGTCGCTCCCGGGGCGCGTCGACCAGCGACAGCGGCCCGGGGATCGACAGCTCTGCGAACCCGACGTACTCGAGCTTCATGGCGCGACACCCGGCTTGAAGGTCGTCCAGATGCCCATCGGCCACCAGCTGCTCGAACCGGTCTTCACCGTTCCCAGCAAGTCGACCCAGACCTTTTGATTCGCTGCCGTCACCTCGGCCCCTATTCTGTTCGCGAACTGTTGTGCCAATGTACCGGCCCCCGCGTCGCACGAGAGGAGCCGGATGGGTTGGCCCGCCAGGTAGTCCGGCCGGCTCTTCACGATGTCGGCTACGACGCGCAGATCGAGAGCCGGTGCGTCCGCTGCCGCCGAGGCCCAGAAGCTCGTGGGCGACGAATGGACGGCGACATCATACACACCCGGGATCGGCTCGGCAGACCGTGCAAGGTCGAGGAACGAGTCCCCTGGCGTCCCGATCGTCACACCGGGCGAACCTTGTTTCGCTGTCACCGTGTAGTCGCGGGCGGTCGCTCTCCCCACACCGGACGCCATTCCCGAGCCCGCAGGGCCACGGGCCAGACGCGAGGTCCCGAAGCGAATCGTGCTCGCGACCCCGACGAGCAACCCGGCATCACCGAGGACGCCGAGCGTCTGTTGGACGGGCTCGCTCCTCACCGCCCCGGTGACTGCGGTCGCGGCGTCGGTGAACCCCGGGATGTTGCTGTACAGATCGTACTGGAGCGCAGCCATCGTGCCTGCGAACTGCAACGCCGGGTTGTGCTCGACGCCATACGTGATGGCGGCCCCGATGGCGTGGTCGATCCCCAGTGCCTGCGTGAAGCTCGACGACGTGGAGCCGACCCGGGGCTCCGAGAGCCCGATTACGATGTCCCGATCACCGATCTGGACCCGCCCGACGTCGGCCACCGCCGTTGCCTCGAGCTCGTCGTACATCGAGGGGACGTCGGGAAACCCGGCGTCGGTCGCGATGCCTCCGATCGCCGCGGCGTCCGATGCCCGGAACAGGTTGTAGTGCTCCACGTCCCGGGTTCCCGTCGGGTCGCGCCGACTCACCGGGTCGTTCGATGCGTATCCGTATCGATTGGTGCCCCCTTGCAGCCCGATCGGATCGGGTCGCTCCCACCGTCCCAACCAGCACGCGAGGTACCTCGCGCCGTGGTAGGCGAGGCCGGTCTCCTCGTCGCGCTCCATGCCGGTGTACCGGTAGCGCTTCGCCGGGACCTCGACTTCGCTGGTCTTTGCCCACCAGGAGGTCGTGCCGTAGGGGTGGTACTCCTCGTAGCTGATGACGGCCCCGAGCTCGTCGACCTCGAGCGTCGCGGTCCCGAGGTGGTCGCCCAGCTGGTGCCGCTGGCGCGGCATCGGGTTCGCAATTGCAGCGCCGTTCGTGAGTGTAAGCGTCTCGACCAGCGCGATCCGGCGCTGGTCGTCCATGACGTGCAGCGTCTGCCGCTCCTCCTGCAGCCCCGACCCGGTGCGCTTCCGCCACACCTCGTACCCGCCGACGTAGATCCGCTCCTCCTGGACACCTCCTTTCTCGACCCGCTTGCGGACCCGCTGCCCGCCCGCGTCGTACGCATACCAGGCGACGCCGCCGGCCAGATCGAGGTCCGCCCGCCGGATCTGGTCTTGATGATCCCGGACCAGCGCCGGCAGGTGCGGCATCGCGGTCATCGCGCCCCGCTCGTTGTA
>JBEBJW010001583.1:0-1938 GCA_040079715.1 Myxococcota bacterium
ATCCAAGACGGGGGGCCGCAGCTTCGGTTCGCCCAGGCGAGCGACGTGGTGATCGAAGACCTGACCTACGCCGACGACGTGCAGGTGATCCAGATCGAAGGTGACGACGGGGCATCCATCCTGTGGGTGGACGAGGAGGTTTGAGATGACCAGCAACGCCTTCGTTCGGGTTCGTTCGTGGTTCGCCACGCTCCTGCTGGCGGTGTCGGTGCTGGCCACCGCGCTGCCGGCGACCGCCGCGACCCCGCGGCCGACGATCCAGGATCAGCGGCCTGCGCCGCGGACCACTCCGCCGGCGGGCAACCCGGGTCGGCCGGTGCCGCTCGGCAACCAGCTCACCGCCCGCGCCAACGGCGACGCGCCGGTCGCTGGACGGGTCCGGGTCGACGTGCTCGTGGTGTACGCGAGCAACAGCGGCCAGGTGGATCCGCGGCTGAACGAGCTGAAGCGCCAGCTCGAGATGATGAAGTTCACCGGGTTCCAGGTCCTGTCGACCCACTCGACCCAGCTCGGCGCGAGCCAGAGCACCCAGGTCAGCATCGAGGGCGGGCGAAAGATCGAGATCACCCTCGTGTCGCTCGCCGAGACGCAGGCCAAGGTCCGGATCGAGCTGTTCCGCGGCAGCGAGAAGACGGTCGACACCACGGTGACCATCCCGCGCGGGCGGGCCTACCTGGTGGGCGGGCCGAAGTACCAGGAAGGCAGCCTGATGTTCCCGATCACCGTCGCGCGGTGATCCCGCGAGGGAGCCGGACCGCCCGACCGCAGACTCAGCCGGAGCTCGTGGTCGGGAACGTGAAGAACCCGCAGTCGCCCCAGATCTCCGACGTGGCCTGCTCGAACTCGCCCTCGTAGAAGTCTTCGCACGACATCTCGAGGACCTCGGTGTACGCGTCGGACGCCTTCGCGCCGTCGTACTCGCACTCGGTCTCGTCCATCAGCCCGACGAACGCCCGGAGATCGCGGGACACCGTCGCCCGGCAGTCGGCGAGCCCGAAGTACGAGGTGTCGAACGCGCCGCGGTCGCACTCGCGGGTCCGACGGCACACCGCGTCCGCCGCCCGGTCCGCGAAGTCCTCCTTCTGGAGCTCCGCCGGGACGCCGCACCCCGCGATCGCCACCCACCCGCAGCCGACGATGAACGCGCGCATCAGAACCCCTCCACGTCGGTGCAGTCCCACACGAGGTCGCACGCCGTGCCCGAGCGCCCCTCGTAGTACTCGACGCACGACAGGCCGTTGATCCGCCGGACGCACGCCCCTGCCTCGGCTGGGACGTAGGTGCAGCCGATGTCGTCGAGCGCGGCGTCGTCCTCGGCGATCGCGTCCTTCCGCTCGTCGACGCAGTCCTCGTCGCTCGAGTACTCGGACTCGAAGAACCCGAGCGAGCACCGCTCGATCCGGTTGCACTCGGCCGTCGCGCGGGCCTCGGCGTAGTCGGCGTCGTCGTCGATCGCGCCGCACCCGAGCGCCAGCAGCGCGAACGCTGCGTTCCTCATGGGTCTCCCTCCGCGGCGAGTGTAGCCCGGGTTACCGGGACGCGATGAACGTGTTCGAGAAGATCGTCTCGCGGCAGATCCCGGCCGACATCGTGTACGAGGACGCGCTGGCGCTCGCGTTCCGCGACGTGAACCCGGTCGCGCCGGTCCACGTGCTGGTGATCCCGAAGCGGTCGGTCGCGCGGCTCGGCGACACCTCCGACGCCGACCGCGAGCTGCTCGGGCACCTGCTGTCGGTGTGCCGGATCGTGGCCGAGCGCGAGGGCATCGCCGCCAGCGGGTACCGGGTGGTCACGAACAACGGCGGCGACGGTGGGCAATCGGTCGACCACCTCCACCTGCACGTGCTGGGTGGGCGGGCGATGCGTTGGCCCCCGGGGTGATCCCCGGCCTCGGGGACCCGCCTGCGGTCGTGCACGGGTTCCGCGAGCGGTACGACC
>JBEBJW010001584.1:0-1938 GCA_040079715.1 Myxococcota bacterium
GTCGCCCACCGCGAGGCCCTCCGCCGCGTCGTCGGCGAGCGGGACCCCCGGCGCGAAGGTCCCCGCCCCGTCGTTCGCGTACGCGGTGACCCCGCCGTCCCAGGTCTCGGCCCCGACGAGGTCGAGATCGCCGTCGCTGTCGAGGTCGACCAGCTCGTGGGCGAGCCCGTACCGGCCGAGGTCGTCGGCGATGATCACCGCCGGGCCGAACCCCCCGTCGACCTGCGGGTACCACACGAACCGGGGGACGTGGGACAGGTACGCGAACTCCCAGTTCACCCCCGCGACCACGTCGTCGGCCCCGTCGCCGTCGACGTCGGCGAGCTCCAGGTCGTACGCGATGTCCTGGTCGTCGATCCCGTGTGACGACGCGGCGAAGCTCCCGCTCCCGGTGTTCTCCCACCACGCCACGACCCCGCCGGTGGACGCCGCGCTGAACACGTCGAGGTCCCCGTCCCCGTCGGCGTCTCCGACCTCGATGTCCGACGCCCAGGTGAACGTGGACCCGTTGACCGACCGGGCCGGTCCGAACGCGCCGCCGCCGAGGTTCGGGAACCAGGTCAGCTGCGCGCCCCAGCTCGCGGACACCACGTCGAGCGCGCCGTCCCCGTCGAGGTCTCCGACCGCGACGTCCCACACGTCCTCGGCGGTGTACAGGAGCACCGACGCGGCGAACACGCCGCCCCCGAGGTTCTCGGCCCACCGGACCTCGTTCGCGTCGACCGCGCCCGCCACCAGGTCCAGGTCTGCGTCGCCGTCGAGGTCCGCGACGGCGAGGGCGCTCGGCCCGTCGAACCCGGTCAGCGCGTCCACCCCGTCGGCGAACGCGCCCCCGCCGAGGTTCGCGAACCATCGGACCCGGTTCCCGTCGAGGTCCGCGGCCACGACGTCGAGGCGGCCGTCGCCGTCGACGTCGCCGAGCTCGACCGTCTGCCACGCGCCGCCGGCGAGGGCGCGCCCGGGGCCGTACGCTGCGAGGCCGTCCCCCCACGACGGGCACACGTCGCACGCGTCGCCCGCGCCGTCACCGTCGGCGTCGGACTGGGCCGGATCGGCGCCGGACGGGCAGACGTCGCGCGCGTCGCACGCCCCGTCCCCGTCGAGGTCGCCCGGGCCGCCGGCGCAGCACGCGGCGTCGCCGGAGCAGTCCGGATCGGCGCAGTCGATCTGCCCGTCGCGGTCGTCGTCGAGCCGGTCGGTGCAGCTCGGCTCGGCGGCGGAGGCGCCCCGGATCGTCAGCACCACCACCGTCAGCATCGCGTCCTCCGGGCGTCGCATCGGTCCGATGTCGCATCTTCACCCGGCGTCACGCGGCGACGGTATCAACCGGGCGACGCGCCCTGGACACCGTCGGCGGGTGGGGCATACGCTGCGGACCTGCACGGAGTCCTCGGATGGCCGATCGCCGCGTCGTCGCCCCGGTGTTCGCCCCCGGCGAGAAGCCGAAGGGCCCGGCGTCGTACTTCCCGAGCATCGAGAAGACCTACGGTCGCCCGATCCAGGAGTGGCTGGACCTGGTGGTGGCGCGCCTCGAGACCGACCGCCACATGGAGGTGGTGGAGTGGCTGAAGGCGACCCACCAGCTCGGGCACGGGCACGCGAACGCGATCGTCGCCTACGTGCGCGCCAAGCTGACCTAGCCAGTTAGCTAGCGGGTGCGCCACCGTCCGATCGCGCCGGCCAGCAGGTACGCGGCCGCGCCGAGCCCGATCACCCGCACGAACCCGAGGTCGATCATCGCGGTGGTCGCGAACGCCGACCCGAGCACCGACGACAGCGTGGTGAGCGCGTAGGTCGCCGGGACCGCGAGCGACCGCCCCTCCGCGGCGAGCTGGGCGACGGCGTACGGGTAGAACGTGCCGAGCGCCGCCCCGGCCGGCCCCACCGCCACCACCACCAACACCGCCTTCAGCGGCAGGGGCGCGGACAGGGCGTAGG
>JBEBJW010001585.1:0-1937 GCA_040079715.1 Myxococcota bacterium
GGCCCGCGACGCTGACCGACGCGGGCGTCCATCGGAGCTTCGATCAGCGCCCGGACCTCCACCGGTGCCTCGCAGAGCTCACCGCGGTCGCCGCCGACGTGGGCGCCGCGCGCGCGCTGGTGTCGGCCGCGTGGGAGGCGCCCGTCCGCGAGACCCTGCGCGGGTTGGCCGCCCGCGGCTTCCAGGTGGACGAGGGCGACCTCTGGGCCGAACGGGCGGACCTCCGGATCCACTACGACCTCGATCCGACCGGACCGTCCACCACGATCGTCTTGTCCACCCCCCGTTCGAGGGCACCGCGTGGGTCCGGCACCGAGATCACGCCGTCGCGCTCCTCGCGCCGAACGGGGCGGTGACCACGGGAGACCCCGCGTTCGATGCGCGCTTCGTTGTCGTCGGTGCTGTCGGCGCGCGGCTGCGCGATGCCGCCCTCCGACGCCGCCTGTTGGCGCTCCCCGACGCGACCTGGGAGGTCGGGCTGCACGGCTGGGGCGTGTCGGTGGAGCTGCGCGGGGCCCTCGACCGGGCCGCGCTCGACCGGGCGCTGGCCGCAGCCGAGGGGCTCCGCGACCCGCTGCGCGCGCCCCTCCCCCGCAGCGTGGGCCGCAACTGGGCGATCCCGATCGTGATCGCCCTCAGCGCGGCGTACGCCGTGTGGTGGGCGGTCGTGGGGCAGTGACCGGCTCGACCTGGCCATCTGCGGGGATCCTCGATACCGCGCGTCAGGGGGGCCGGTTGGCCGACGACGCGCTCGTGTTCCACCCGGCCCGGCTCGGTGAGGTGATCGCGGCCCGCGCCGGCGCCCACCCGGCCCGCGGTCCGGAGGGCTTGGTGGTGCGGGTGGCTCGGGTCGACGGGCCGCGCCGCAACGCGGGCCAGACCGCGACCGCGTACGTGCGTTCGCTCGGCTACCACGTGCCGCCGGACCGCGAGTGGTACCCGATCGAGCGGTGGCAGGCGCTCGACCTGCTGGCGAGCGTGCTGACCCACGATCTGGCGTACCACTACCCGCTGATCGCTCCCCACCTGGCGGAGGAGCTCGCCGCCGAGTTCCTGGCGTTGTTCGCGCCGGGGTCGGTGTTGTTCGCCGCCGGCGACGACATCGGCTCCATCTCCGACGCGACGTTCGACAAGGGCCTCGTGGCGGTGGACGCCGAGACCGTCGGGATCTTCTGGGTGTTCGACGAGGACTGAGCGTGCGGACCGTGCGGACCGCGCCACGCCCCATCGCGACGTTCATCCAGTCGCAGCCCGCGCGCTCGTCCCCGTCGCCGCGCCCGTCGTGCGGCAGCAGTAGGCGGCCTCCCGAGGATCGGGGATGTTCGGCCTTCCACGCCGCCGGTGCGCCCGGCTCCCGCCGGCACGGACAGTCGCCCCGGCACTCCTCCTTCCCCCGATGGCTTGCCCGGAGCCGCGCCTCCCGCCGTCCGCCGCAGCCCCCGAGGCCAAGATGCGCGGCGCACCCCCCGTCGTCGTCACGGCACCCGGCGAACGCAGTGTCTACCGGGTCTGGGGACGGACCGCGATCGCCGGGCCCTCCCCGGGACCGGGCGCATCCAGTCACCGCCACGCGCCGCTTCCTCCCCCGGGGACCGGGCGCCCGCGGCATCCAGTCACCGCCACGCGCCGCTTCCTCCCCCGGGGACCGAGCGCCCGCGGCATCCAGTCACCGCGGCGCCGTCGGACGGGTGGGTCAGGTCGTCGAGGCCGTCGGGGGAGCGGCGCGGGTCCATCGCCACAGCGCCACGACCCACCCGACGACCCACACCAGCGTCACCGCCGAGCTCTCCGGACCGTAGGTTCCGCCGGTCAACCACATCGGGCCTGCGTCCCGACTGGAGATCGGCGCCAGGTCGTGCCAGTCCTCGATCCCCGACAGGGTCAGCCCGGTCAGCAGGATCGTGAAGTTCCACAGCGCGTGGTTCGCGGTCACCACC
>JBEBJW010001586.1:0-1934 GCA_040079715.1 Myxococcota bacterium
CGGAGCGGCGATCGGTGCCGCCCGACCGGTGGTCACGCCCCGACGTGATCCGCGCTCGACCGCCGGCATTCGGCGGCTCCTCGCGGTCGCGATGTCGATACCGGCCCTGGCGGCGCTCGGCGTCGCCGGCTCCGTCGCCGTGTGCTGCGGCACGCTCGGGCTCGCCGCATACCACGCCCGGCCGCTGGAGGTCGCCGCCACCGTGCGCGGTCGCACCTGGGTCCGCGAGGTCCAGGTGGAGCGGCTGGGGATGGCCCCGAGCGCGACCTGGGAGGACCGCCTGCCGCCCGCCGCTGGCCTGCCGGGCACCAGCGCGCTGTCCGAAGGTCGAGGCGCGATCCTCGGGTGCGAGGTCCGGAAGTGCTGGCCGCGTCCGCCCGGGGGCGCGACCCTGGCGCGGGTGACCGGGCGCTCGTGGTCCCACCGGATCACCACCCGTCGGCTCGTCCGCCGCACGGACGAGGGGTGGGAGGGGTCGGTGCCGGCGGCCTCCGGAGCCTTCCCCGTCGACGGCACGGGCGGGAGCGAGGGTCGGCTCGGCCCCGCGGACTGCCGAACCCGCGAGCGCGAGCCCGAGCGGTGCCACACCGAGACCCACCGGGTGCCCGACGGCTCCCACGAGGTCTGCACCCGCCGCGATCTGCACAACGGGTTCGCCGAGGAGGACTGCCGCGACGTCCAGGACTTCCGCACCGAGTCCGAGCGGGTGTGCACCCCGGCGGTCCGCGACGAGTGGTGCAGCTGGACCACGCTGACCTGGGCGAACGGGCGGACCGTCGAGCAGACCGGCGGCCTCGAACCGCCCACCTGGCCTGCGTTGGACCCGGCGTCGGACGAGCGGGTCACCCGGTCCGCGACCTATGCGGTGGCGGTCCGGACGCTGGCCGGACCGGAGATCGCTTCGTTCCACCCCGATGACGCCGCGGCGCTGGTCCGCTGGGCGCCCGGGGCGCTGCTGTTCGTCCAGGGGGACGCCGCCGCGCCCGTCCCCGTCGAGCTGACCCCGCCGGATCGCGACCGGGTCGACTGCGGAGACGGGATCCCGCCGAACGTGCTGACCACCCGCCGATGGTGTCGGTACGAGCAGTGGTCGTGGAACGCAGAGCCCGCGCTCCGGACCAGCGCCACCGACGGCGCCCCGCCCTGGCCCGACGGCGCGCTCGGCGACGACGGACGCGAGACGCGGTCGGAGTGGGCCACGCTGGACCTCGACTGGTCGCGCGGAGACCACCACGGCGCGCGACAGGTGAAGGTCGACGCGGCGCGGTGGGACGGGTGGCCGATCGGGGCGACGATCCCGGTCGTGGTGGACGCGAACGCCGGATTCCGGTCGTTCCCCCGCGGCGACCCACGCTGACCGTGCCGTCGCGCCGAGCCGAGCCCGCTGGGCCCGAGAGCCACTGCTGGTAGCTCGCCCGCCCGCATCTCGGTGCGATCGCCTCGCCCCCGACGGAGGACCCGTTCGGATCGTCGCAGGCGGTTAGTCGGTGAAAGGCGCCCCGACGCCGAGCGTTGGGCGGCGGAGGCTCGCGATGATCTGCGCCCGATGTGGACAGCCCGCCGGCGGCGAGACCACCCCGACCTGCACGGCGTGCGGCGCCGATCCTCGGGTCGAAGGCCGGTGGCGGCTCCTCGACGAGGTCGGCCGCGGCGCCACCGGCACCACGTTCCGCGCGCGCGACGAGCAGACCGGCGGGTACGTCGCGGTCAAGGAGCTGGCGATCGGCCGCGCGAGCAGCGCGAAGGCCCGGGAGCTGGTCGAGCGCGAGGCCCGGGTGCTCGGCGAGCTGAACCACCCCGCGATCCCGCGCCTGATCGCGTCGCGGGTGGTCGGAGAGGGGCGCGGGCAGGCGGTGGTCGTGGTCCAGGAGTTCGTCGACGGGGTCGACCTCCGCGCCGAGCTCGCCACCCGGCGGTACACCGCGCCCGAGGTG
>JBEBJW010001587.1:0-1932 GCA_040079715.1 Myxococcota bacterium
GGGTCGGCGGCGAGGAGGCTGCGGAGGGCGCACGGCCCCGACCCCGGACGGAGCCCGACGGCCGCAGGCCGGGCCGCCCGACCCGCGCACCCCGAGTACCTGTTCACGCTGTCGACCGGGCTGCTGTACCCTGCGGTGGTGACCGGGGTGGCCGCGGCGGTGTTCCCGGCGAAGCCTGCAGGGAGCCTCGTGTACGACGGCGACGCGGTGTTCGGCTCGGCCCTGATCGGCCGGCGGTTCGACGGGCCGGGCGACTTCTGGGGCCGCCCGAGCGCCGCGGCCGGGTACGACGCGACCGCGTCCGGCGGGAGCAACCTCGGGCCGCGGAACCCGGCGTTGGCCGCGCGCGTCGCGGGGACGGTCGGGGCCCTCGCGGCCGCCGGGCCGGTCCCGGTCGATCTCGCCACCGCGTCCGGCAGCGGCGTCGACCCCCACGTCAGCCCCGCCGCCGCGTACCTCCAGGTCGACCGGGTCGCGGCGGCCCGCGGGCTCGATCCGGCGGTGGTCCGGGCGATCGTCGACGGGCTGGTCGAGGGTCGGACGTTCGGGGTCCTCGGGGAGCCCCGGGTGTCGGTGCTCGCGCTGAACCGCGCGGTCCGAGTGGCGATGCCGTGACCGACCGCCCGTCGCCGGAGGAGATGCTCGTCCGGGCCCGGGCGGAGGCGATCGCCGACCGACGCGGCGCGCTGAAGGTGTTCTTCGGCGCAGCGCCCGGCGTCGGCAAGACGCACGCGATGCTCGAGGCCGGGCTCAGGCGGGCCGCCGACGGGATCGACGTGGTGATCGGGTGGGTCGAGACCCACGGGCGGGCGGACACCGAGGCGCTCGCCGCCCAGCTCGAGCGGCTGCCGGCGCGGGTCTGGGACCACCGCGGGATCGCGCTGCAGGAGTTCGACCTCGACGGCGCGCTCGCCCGCCGCCCGGGCCTGGTGCTGCTCGACGAGCTCCCGCACACCAACGCCGACGGCGCCCGGCACCGGAAGCGGTGGCAGGACCTCGAGGAGCTGCGCGACGCCGGGATCGACGTGTACACCACCCTCAACGTCCAGCACCTCGACAGCCTGACCGACCTGGTCGCGAAGGTGACCGGGGTGGTGGTCCGCGAGACCGTCCCGGACGCGGTGTTCGACGGGGCGGACGAGGTGGCGCTGGTGGATCTGGCGCCGGCCGACCTGCTGAAGCGGCTGGCCGACGGCAAGGTATACCGGGGCGACGCCGCTGATCGCGCGCGGGCGCACTTCTTCCACGAGGGGAACCTGATCGCCCTGCGCGAGCTCGCGCTCCGCCGGACCACCGAGCGGGTCTACGCCCAGGCCGGCGCGTGGCGGCGCGCCCACGGCGTCGCGGAGGCATGGAGCCTCGGCGAGCGGCTGATGGTCGCGGTCGGACCGGCCCCCCAGGCCCGGGACCTCGTGCGGGCCGCGTTCCGGATCGCGTCGCGGCTCCGGGCGCCGTGGCTGGCGGTCAGCGTCGAGAACGCCGCCACCGACGCGCTGCCGGTCGCCGAGCGGGAGCGGATCCGGGCGACCCTCGCGTTCGCCGCCGAGCTCGGGGCGGAGCCGGTGGTCGCGCGCGCGGAGGGTGTGGCCGACGAGCTCGTCCGGCTGGCCCGGACCCGCAGCGTCAGCCGGATCGTGATCGGGCGGCCGACCCACCCGCGGTGGCGCGACCGCCTGCGCGGCTCGCTGGTGGACGCGCTGATCCGCCAGGCCGACGGGATCGACGTGCTCGTCACCACCGGCGCTCCGGATCGCGCGCCGCCGCCGGTCGCGGTCCACCCGCCCTCGAAGACCCGCGACTGGCTCGAGGCGGTCGGGTGGGTCGGGGCGGCGACGGTGGTGGGCTCGCTGCTCGAGCCGATCCTCGGCGACGCGGACCGGGCGATGGTGTACCTGCTGGCGGTGCTGCTGGCGGCGACCCGGATCGGCGCCG
>JBEBJW010001588.1:0-1931 GCA_040079715.1 Myxococcota bacterium
CCCCGACCGGCCCGGCAAGAAGCACCCGCTGGACTGCCTGCTCTGGCGGGTGGCCCGCCCCGGTGAACCCGCGTGGGACGGTGGCGCCCTCGGCAGCGGCAGGCCCGGGTGGCACATCGAGTGCACCACGATCGCGCTCGAGTGGCGATCGGGCGAGGCGGCGCTGTTCGCGGTGTTCGTGGCGGACACCGGCCTGTTGACGATGTTGCTGGCCGGTTCGGGCGGCGACTCGAGCCCGTTCGCGCTGCTGTACGTGTTCCCGGTCGCGGTGGGCGCGCTGCTGGTGCGGCCGGCGCTGACCTGGGCGCTGTACGCGCTCGCGACGGCCTGCTACGCGAGCCTGTTCTGGTTGGCGCCGGCCAACCTCCACGATCACGGGCCCCAGGCGATGCACGCCCACCTGGTCGGGATGTTCGTCGCGTACGCGCTGACGGCGGGCCTGATGGCGTTCGCGGTCGGGCGGGTCCGGGCCGAGCGGGCGCTCGCGGACGCCCGTCTCGCCGAGGTCCAGCAGATCGAGGCGCGCAACCAGCGGCTGGCGTCGCTGGCGACCCTCGCGGCGGGCGCGGCGCACGAGCTGATGACGCCGCTGTCGACGATCCTGGTGGTGGCAGGGGAGCTCGAGCGGTCGCTGGTCGAGCCGCGCCACCGGGAGGACCTCGCGTTGGTCCGGGAGGAGGTCGCGCGGTGCCGCGAGATCGTCGCCTCGATGTCGGCCGACGTGGGCACGGCGAGGGGCGAGGCGACGCGGCCGATCGGCCTGCGGGCGCTGCTCGCGTCGGCCCTCGACGACGAGGGAGTCCGGGTCACCGCCGACGACGCGGTGGTGGCGGTCCCGGTCGACCTGATCGGCCAGGTGATCCGCCGCCTGGTCGGGAACGCCCGCGACGCGGCCGGCCCGGACGGCGAGATCACGGTCACCGGGCGGAAGGTCGACGATCGGCTCGAGATCGTGGTCGCGGACCGCGGCCCGGGGATGGCGCCGGACGTGCTGATCCGGGCGACCGAGCCGTTCTTCACCACGAAGGACGCGGGGCTCGGGCGCGGGCTCGGGCTGTACTTCGTGGACTCGGTGGTGACCCAGCTCGGCGGGCAGCTCCAGCTGGTGTCGGCGGTCGGCCGCGGCACCACGGTGACGCTCCACCTGCCGCAGGAGCAGCGATGACGGAGCCGCGGACGGTGCTGGTGGTGGACGACGACGAGCGGCTGCGGAGCCGCCTCGCGCTGGCGCTGCAGGACCGCGGGATGCGGGTGGTGACCGCCGGCGACTATCCGCGGGCGCTGGTGGTCGCGGCGGAGGCGAAGCCGGACCGGGCGGTGGTGGACCTGCGGATCCCCGGCGGCACGGGGCTCCAGCTGGTCGAGGCGCTCCGGGAGGCCCACCCGACGCTCGAGATCGTGGTGTTGACGGGGTACGGCAGCATCGCGTCGGCGGTCGACGCGGTGCGGCTCGGCGCGGTCAACTACCTGACGAAGCCGGCGGACGCCGACATGGTGCTGGCGGCGTTCGAACACGACGCGCACCCGGTGGCAGCGCCGGACTACGCCCCCCCGACGCTGGCGCGGGCAGAGTGGGAGCTGATCAACCGGGTGCTCGAGGACTGCGGCGGGAACGTGTCGCAGGCGGCCCGGACGCTGGGGATGCACCGGCGGACGCTCCAGCGGAAGCTGGCGACCTACCCGCCGCAGCGCTGATCGCTACGGGCGTCGGGCAGGGCCGGTGTCGGTCGGCGCCGGAGCAGGACGTCGGATCGGACCTCCCGGCGGCGTTCGGTTGACGCAGAAACGCAGTGCTGGTCGGCATTCTGTTTCAACCGAACACCGCGGTGGGGGCCTCCGGGTCGGAGGTCGGGGTCGTGTTCGGTTGGCGCAGAAACGCAGTGCTGGTCGACATTCTGTTTCAACCGAACACGGCGACGTCGGTCCGCGCA
>JBEBJW010001589.1:0-1918 GCA_040079715.1 Myxococcota bacterium
GCCGCATGAGGCCGACCACGACCACGACCGCGCCCCCGACGCCTCCGACGGCGCCTCCGACGGCGCCGGCGATGGCGCCCGCCATGGCGACCGTGTGCGTCGTCGACGACCACGAGCCGAGCGCGCTGGCGCTCGCCGAGCTGCTCCAGGACGAGGGCTACCGCGCGACCGCGGTGTTCGGCGCCGAGGCGGCGATCGCCCGGCTCCGGGACGAGCCGACCGACGTGCTGGTCACCGACCTTCGGATGGACGGGATGGACGGGGTCGAGCTCCTCCGCGCCGCCCACCTCGTCGACCCGGACCTGCCGGTGATCGTGATCACCGGCTACGCGACGATCGCCCGGGCGGTCGAGGCGACCCGGGCCGGCGCGTTCGCGTTCGTGACCAAGCCGCTCCGGCCCGAGGAGATCACGGTCCAGGTGCGGAACGCGGCCGCCCAGCGCACGCTCCGGCGATCGATCGCCAGCGTCGGCGAGGCGCGGATCCTCGGGCGGTCGGTCCAGGCGCTCGGCCACGCCGATCGAGCAGCGCGGACCGAGCTGACCGTGCTGATCACCGGCGAGAGCGGGACCGGCAAGGAGCTGCTCGCGCGGCGGATCCACGACGCGTCGTCCCGGCGGGTCCGGCCGTTCGTCGCGGTGAACTGCGGCGCGATCCCCGAGACCCTGATCGAGGCCGAGCTGTTCGGGGCGTCGAAGGGGGCGTTCACCGGCGCCGACCGCGACCGCACCGGCCTGGTCGAGGCGGCGGACGGCGGCACCCTGTTCCTCGACGAGGTGGGCGAGCTGTCCCTCGGCGCCCAGGTGCGGCTGCTGCGGTTCCTGCAGGAGGGGACGTTCCGCCGGGTCGGCGAGACCCGCGAGCGGACCAGCGACGTGCGGACGGTGGCCGCGACCCACCGGGACCTCCGCGGCGGGACGTTCCGGGAGGATCTGTTCTTCCGGCTCGCGGTGCTGCCGATCGCGATCCCGCCGCTGCGCGCCCGCGGGGACGACGTGCTGCTGCTGCTCGGGACCGCGCTCCACCGGTCGTGCGACCGGATCGGCCGGCGGGCGCCGAGCTTCGCCCCGGACGCGCTCGAGGCCCTGCGGGCGTACGGCTGGCCCGGCAACGTGCGCGAGCTGTTGAACCTCGCCGATCGGCTGGCGGTGCTGACCGACGGTCCGACGGTCGAGCTCGCCGAGCTGCCGGACGAGATCGGCGCGGTGCGCCGGGAGCCGGACCGGATCGCGCTCCCGGATGGGGACTTCGACCTGACGGGGTGGCTCGAGGCGCTCGAGGAGCGGGCGTTGAAGCGCGCGCTCGACCGCCACGACGGGATCAAGGCCCGCGCCGCGGCCGCCCTCGGGCTCGAGCGCAACGCGTTCCGGTACAAGCTCAAGAAGTACGGGATCGAAGACCCGTGACCCTGGTCGGCGCCATCGCCGCGCTCGCCACGGTCGCGCACGCAGACCCGGCGACCGACGTGCTCCGTCAGCGCCAGATCGTGGACCAGGCGGTGGCGGAGGTCGCGCAGGCCCGGGCCGAGGGCGCCCGCCGGCGGGAGGCGGAGGCGATGGTGGTGTACCGCGCGTCGGCGATCGCGCTCGAGCGGCTGGAGGCGGCGGCCGGTCCGCCGGTCGAGGACGTCCGGCGCCGCCGGCTGGCCGCGATCACCGAGCTCACCGCGGCGCTGGCCGAGGGGAAGCGGACCGACCCGGCGCGCGAGGTGCTCGTCGGCTGGCTCGGGGACCCGACCGCCCGCGCGGTGCTGCTGGACGCCGCGCTCACCGCCGCCGACACCGCGCCGCCGGAGATCCGCCGCGGGCTGCTGCTCGACGTGGTGGAGCAATCCGACGCCCTGGCGGTGCTGCTGCTGTTCGACGCGGCCGACGCCGCGGTCGAGCGGGACCAGCTCACGCTCCGGGCCGCGAGCCTC
>JBEBJW010001590.1:0-1916 GCA_040079715.1 Myxococcota bacterium
CCCCGTGCCGTCGTCGCGGACCGACAGCTCGATCGTCGCCCCGACCCGTCGGAGCCGGACCTCGACCGTTCCGCCGCGCGGGGTGAACTTGATCGCGTTGCTGAGCAGGTTCCACACAATCTGCTCGAGCCGGGCGGCGTCCGCCCACACCGCCCCGAGGCCGGTCGGCAGCGTCCGGTCGATCCGGATCCCGCCGGCGGCCGCGGACGGGGCCAGCACCTCGACCGCGGCCTCGATCACCGGCGCCGGGTCGATCACGTCGACGTCCAGCCGGAGCTTGCCCGAGGCGATGCTCGACACGTCGAGGAGATCGGCGATCAGCCGCGCCTGGACCCGCGCGTTCCGGACGATCGTGTCGAGCCCGATGCCCACGTCGCCGGTCGGGTATCGGCGGTGCAGCGTGCTCGCCCACCCGAGGATCGCGTTCAGCGGGTTCCGCAGCTCGTGCGACAGGGTCGCGAGGAACTCGTCCTTCGCCCGGTTCGCCCGCTCGGCGTCCGACCGGGCCGCCCGCTCGCTCGCCAGCAGCCGCTCGCGCTCGGCCTCGATCCGCCGCCGCTCGGTCGCGTCGGTCGCGATCGCGAGCCGGACCCGCGGGCCGTACGCGACGGCGTCGGGGTGGTTGATGAGGTGCCAGTCGATGTCGACCTCGCGCCCGTCCTGGTGGACCAGCCGGACCGTTCCGCGCCACTGTCCGTCCCGCTCGAGCGCTGCGTCCACCCCCAGCGACAGGTCCGGTGCCATCGGCGCCCCGAGGATCGCGTCGCGGGATCGGCCGAGGAACCGGCACATCGCTGGATTGACGTCGAGGTACACGAGCGACTCGTCCACCAGCGCGATCCCGCTCGGCGCGTGGTCGAACACCGCCCGGAACTTCGCCTCCCCGCGGCGGAGCGCCTCCTCCGCCCGCCGGGTCCGCAGGAATGCGTTCACCGTCCCGACCAGCACCAGCGGCTCGACCGGATGGACCAGATACCCGTCGGCGCCCGCTTCGAGGCCGAGCACCTTGTCCATCTCGGTCACGGAGATCGCCGAGATGTGGACCACCGGGACCCGCGCGGTGTCGGTCCGGGCCCGGAGCGCCCGGCACACCTCGTACCCGTTCAGGTCCGGCATGTTGATGTCGAGCAGCACCAGGTCGGTGGCGGCATCGACCTGCTGGAGGGCGTCCGACCCGCTCCGCGCCTCCGCCACGTCGTACCCCGCGGATCGCAGGATCCGGGACGTGCTGTACCGGGTGGCGGGATTGTCGTCCACGACCAGGATCCGGCCTCGTCGATCGTCGCTCACGAACGTGGACCCGACCCGGGATCCGTCAGGGAGTCGTCCTCGGGGCGACACGGGACGACCACCGAGAACGTCGAGCCCTCCCCGAGCGCCGACCGGACCGCGACCCGCCCGCCGAGCAGCTCCGCGTACCGACGGCTGAGCGCCAGCCCGAGCCCGGTCCCACGGAACCGCCGCTGGATCGGCGAGTCGATCTGGACGAAGTCCTGGAACAGCGCCCCGTGGTGCTCCGGCGCGATCCCGATCCCGGTGTCGGTGACCGAGAACTCGACCTCGTCGCCGACCCGCTCGGCCGCGACCCGCACCTCCCCCGCCGGGGTGAACTTCAGGGCATTCGACACGAAGTTCCGCAGGATGTGCGACAGCTTCTTGTGGTCGGTGTACACCCGGCGCACCCCGACCGGAGGCTCGAACACCAGGGTGACCGACCCGGATTCCAGGATCGGTTTGAACATCCCGCGCAACGCCGAGAACAGGTCGACCATGTCGAACCACTCGGGCGAGATGGTCACCCGACCGGCCTCGACCCGCGCCAGATCCAGCAGGTCGTTCACCATGTCGGTCAGCTCGACCGCCGACTTCATGATGAAGTCGACCTGGACGGTCTGCTCGGCGGTCAGCGGCCCGTC
>JBEBJW010001591.1:0-1916 GCA_040079715.1 Myxococcota bacterium
GGCACATGCTTCGTCGTGGTTCCGCCAAACGATTGCCGAACAGGCGTCCACCAGCGCCGTCGTAGCGGTCGGCACGGTGAGTCGCATCGACATTCGAACGCTCGACGACGGATGTTCGCTCACCCAGCTCAGGATGACGGTCGATCGTGTGTTGCGCGGCTCGGTCTCCTCCGGCCGGATCACAGTGGTGCTTCCCGGCGCGCGGATCGACGGTCAGTGGACGGGAGCCGTCGGGATCCCGGAGGCGAGCGTCGGCGACACGCTCCTGGTGTTCGGCGCGCCGATGACCGACACGGAGGTTCAGATGGCGGCTGGACCTCAGTCCGTGTTCCGGCTGCTGCGCACAGGGGCGGTCGAGATCGCGGCGGATTTCGAGGGCAATCCGGTCGTGGACCCCGGATGCGACCAAGATCGCGTGATCGCAAGGCCCATGGATCAAGCCCCCGCGCTCGACGACCGCTCGACCGCAGAGGCAACGCCGGCTGTGCCGCTCGACCGCGTGTTCGTTTCGCAACCGGAGTCGGTCGGCCTCGACTGGACCCTGTTCGTGGACCAGATCGCCGCGTGCGTGGCGACGCAACCCGCATCGGATCTGGCCTCGACCGACGTCGGAGGTGGCTGGTGAGCGGGTGGTGGTTGCTTCCAGCCGTAGACGCGCTCGCGTTCGACGTCGGGTTCCCACCGCCCGGAATCACCGAGCAGTACCGAATGGAACCCGGAGGGTTCACCGCGACCGAGCAGACCCAGATCGACAGCGCTGCGGCCGCCTGGAGTGCGGGCCCGGGCGATGTCCTGCGCGGGGCATACTGGCACTGGACGCGAGGCGCCGACGTCACGACGGGTGCGACTGCCAATTTTCGGGACGAGGTGTACGAACGGAGTCACACTTGGTTCCTAGATCGCGGAATCGGAACTGCCGCCGCTGCTGTCACGTGGGTCACGCCGGCCGTGGACGAAGACATCGCCACCAATGCGTACTACGTCTGGTGCACCGACACGCCGTCGTCGTGCACCTCCGGAACGTCGCTCGGGCAAACCATGGTTCACGAGTTCGGGCATCGGATGAACTTCTTCCACGAGAACGACTACATCGCGACGATGAACATCAACGTGCCGAGCGGCGGTGACATCAGCAACACGAAGTACCGAATCAACGAAGACGACTCCGCTGGCCTTCAGTGGCTGAGTCCACACTCGAGCACCGGGATCAACCTGATGCTGTCGAAGTTTGGGTACACCTATCTCGGCAACTCCGAAGAGCTCTGGGATGGCGCCACCTGGCACTACTACAAGTCCACCGCCTCGTTCTCGGACACGCCGACCGACATCCTCGCCCTGATCGAGGGAACGTCTGGCGCGGCGCCGACCATCGAGTGGCGCGTGGCTTTAGCGAGCGACGCCGCGTGCTTCGACGGGGTGGGTACCGAGTACACAGTCGGGACCCTCACCCCGTTCCTGGCGGTGAATGTTCCGTTCGCGGTGAGCCCGAGTGGGTGGAACTTCGCTGGGGTGCCCACGGGCACGTACCGCCTCTGTGCGAAGATCAACCCGAGCGGGGCTATCTCCGAGACGTCGACCGTCGACAACAACGTTCGTAGCGAGACCTACCTGCTGGTGGAGCCATGATGGTACTCAATTCGTTGGTGGGGTGTGTGTACGCGAGCTACCCCCCCTCTGCCAACAGTTTCCCCGCGCCGCCGGGGGTCGACGTCACGGTGACCGACCCCGACGGGGTCGCGTTCGCGGTGTACGATGATGCCCCGAACCCGCTGCTGTTGTCGGGCGCCGATTGTGCGGCGACGACGTGGCTCTGGCTCGAAGGGCCGGATCCCGGGGAGCCGGCTCGGCGATCATTGCCGATCGGAGGGCCAGGTGGGGCTCGGGGCTGGGGTACCGGTCCAGGACACCGCGTGGGT
>JBEBJW010001592.1:0-1915 GCA_040079715.1 Myxococcota bacterium
GCGCGGTGTTCGGCGGCGGCACGACCCACCCGATCTCGGGGACCGGGGGGGCGGCCGTCAGCAGCAGGCCGAGCCGCTCGCGCAGCGCGGGAGCCCGGGCGAGGATCCGCTCGACGCGCTCCTGCTCCGGCGGCTCGAGCGCGCCTGCGAGGTACTGTCTCAGCGTGCGGTCGGGAATGGTCATCTCCGTTCACCCCGAGGAGGCATTCCGCCCGCCGCCTCCGATCCGTGCACCCACGCCGCAGCGTTGCGAACGAACGTCGGGAATCCGCCGTGCGGGCGCGCGACCGCCGGCGGCCACACCGGCCCGACCGCGACCCAGAACTGGTCCTTGAGCCGACGACCGGGCGGGAGCGCCGCCACCGCCGCGATCGTCGGCCGGAGCGCCGCGACCCGCTCGTTCCACCCCGCCGCCAGCGCGGCCCGGACCCGGGCGAACCCGCCATCCGGATCGCGCAGCCCGACCGGGATCTCGAGCAGCAGCCGGCCCCAGGTCCCGTCGGGGTCGCCCTTGCCCTCGGTGCACCACCGGTGGACCGTGGCGCCGCGCCCGCGGAGGACCGCGAGCAGGAACCAGCCGTCGAGCATCGCGAGGTCGTCGGCATCGAGCGGCTCGAGCCCGGGCTCGGCACGACACGGGCGGACCACCGGCTGACCGAGGTCGAACGAGAACCCCTTCGCGAGCGCCTCCCACGCCCAGGTCCACGCCCACCGGCGCGCGGCGGTCCGCGTCCGCTCGGCTGTCCCGTCCAGCCGGAGGATCGCGTCGGCGAGCGCCTTCGAGGGCTCGCGTCCGGCCACCGCCCGCAACCGGCCGCGGGAGCGCCCGTGGTTCTGGAGCACGATCACCCAGTCCCGCTCGTCGTCGCCGCCGTCGAGGCTCCACGACTCGATCAGCCGCAGCGCGGTGTGGAGCTCGATCCACGCGTCGACCGCGTCTGCCTCGCCCTGGAGGTGCATCGCGCGCTCGCGCGGGCCGGCGAGGTCCGGCAGGGCGCGCTCGAGGGTCCGCGGCCAGTGTCCGCGGCGCGACACGCAGGCGGCGACCACCCCGCGCGCAGCGGGCGACAGGACCTCCACCACCGGCCGCACCGGGCCGCCGGGTCCGGTCTCGAGCAGGTACGCCGCGAGCTCGGCGAACCCGGAGCTGCCCGGGGCGCCGATCAGCTGGTAGAACAGCGCGTCCCGGAGGTCGCCGATCGCCCGCGCCACCACGTCCGGCGGCAGCGGGCGGGCGGACAGGGCCTGTCGGAACGCGGCGGTGACGGGCTTGTCGAGCAGCCGGACCCACTTCAGCTGATCGCCGAACGGGTTTCCCGCGCCCCACCGGCTCCACATCGCGGCGACCTGCGCGTCGGCCGGGTCGCTCGGGTACCTGGCCCGGGCCCACGCGCCTCGCAACTCGTCGGCGATCCGCGGCCCGAGCGCATCGAGCCGGCCGAGCGCCAACGCGGACGAGGTGCCGGTCTCACCCGTCCGCGGCACGGTCGGGGCGTCGAGCGCGACCGCGGTGATCACCGCCCGGAACGCCGGTCGATCCGCGAACGCCCACCCGGCGAACGGCTCAGTCACCGCTCACCGCCCGGAGCCGGGTCGCGGTGGTCACGACCAGCACGTCGCCGACCCGCGGGGGGGCGGCCGGATCGCGCGGGCCGTCGGCGGCGATCACCTGGATCGGTCGGCTGGCCTGGAACCGCGCCCCGTCCCACCGCAGGTGGCTCCGCGACAGACGGCGGTCCGTCAGCCGGCTGTCGGCGTACAGCGCGATCTGGGCGTCGCCGCCCGCCCGGCCGATCGCGTCGCCGGAGCGGGGCAGGATCGTCCGCCCGTCCTCGGGTCCGCCGACGAGCTCGAACCGGACCGCCACCCCGGTCGCGACCGCGGTGCTGTCGAGGGTCTTCTCGCCGGTCGAGAT
>JBEBJW010001593.1:0-1911 GCA_040079715.1 Myxococcota bacterium
GCCGGGGGCGCAGCCGGGCAGTGGCTGGTCGCGGCGCAGGCGACGGAAGAGCCGCGTCCGCGCCAGCTCGAGGTGGCGGGGGCGGTGTTCGCGGCGCACTGGGCGGCCACGTTCCTGTACGTGCTGTCGCCGGCGTTCGGCCAGAAGGACGACCTGCGGTTCTCGGTGATGCTCACCGCGATCGCCGCGATCACCATCGGCACGGCGGTGTGGTCGTTCGGGCGGACCGCGCGGACGATCCCCGGAGTCTGGCGCCGTGTCGTTCAGTGAGCGGTACCTCGACTACGCCGAGCTGACGGCCGAGCTGCACCGGTGGCGGGACGCGCACCCGGACCTCGTCCGGCTCGAGTCGCTCGCCACCACCCCGGAGGGCCGCGAGCTGTGGTGCGTGACGATCGGCCCCGACCCGGACCGGGCGCGGCCGGCGCTGCTGGTGAACGCGAACCAGCACGCGTCCGAGCTGACGGGGTCGAACGTCGCGCTGGCGATCGGCCGGGCGGCGCTCGATCGGCACCGTGCACCCCGCGCCGGGCGGGCGGACGGGGCGCTCGACGCCCTGTTGATCCTCGTCCCGCGGGTCTCGCCGGACGGGGCAGAGCGGGTCCTGCGCGACGGCGGGTACGTCCGGTCGGTCCCGCGGTCGCGCCGCGGCGAGCGGACCCATCCGCGGTGGGTGTCCCAGGACCTCGACGGCGACGGCCGGTGCCTGGTGATGCGCCGCGAGGACCCAGCGGGCGACCACGTCGAGTCGGCGGCGGTACCGGGGCTGCTGGTCCCCCGGGATCTCGGTGATCCCGGCCCGTACTACAAGGTCTGGCCGGAGGGGATCGTCGAGAACTTCGACGGGCACCACGTCCCGGATCCCCATTTCCTGAGCGACAACTACCCGGACCTGAACCGGAACTTCCCGTACGACTGGAAGCCGGAGCCGGATCAGGAGGGGGCAGGGGACTTCCCGGGCAGCGAGCCCGAGAGCCGAGCGCTGATCGAGCTCGCCACCCGGACCCCGCACCTGTTCGCATGGATCGACCTGCACACGTTCGGCGGGGTGTTCATCCGCCCGCTCGGCTCCGCGCCCGACACGAAGCTCGACCCGGACGACCTCGCGCTGTACAAGCGGCTCGGCGAGTGGGCCACCGCGCTGACCGGCTACCCGATGGTCTCGGGGTTCGAGGAGTTCACCTACACCCCCGAGACGCCCCTCCGCGGCGACCTGACCGAGTACGCGTACCACCAGCGCGGCTGCGTGTCGTTCGTGGTCGAGCTGTGGGACCTGTTCGAGCAGGTCGGCCTGCCGCGCCAGAAGCGGTTCGTGGACCGGTACACCGCGGTGGATCGCGCCGAGCTCGAACAGATCGCCCGGTGGGCCCACGAGCACGCCCCCGGGTCGCTGATCGTCCCGTGGCGCCCGGTCGATCACCCGCAGCTCGGGCGGGTCGAGGTCGGGGGGCTCGATCCGAGGTTCGTGCTGTGGAACCCGCCGCCGAAGTTCCTGGCGGCGCTGTGCGAAGGGCAAGCCGAGCTCGCCCTGCGGGTGCTGGCGTTGGCCCCGCGTCTCGACGGGTCCGAGCATCGGGTGATCCCGCTCGGCGGCGGCCTGTCGCGGGTCGAGCTGGTGGTGCGGAACCTCGGGTACCTCCCCACCCGGGTCACCGGGCCCGGCGCCCGGATCGCCCCCGACGATCCGATCGTCGCGGGGGCGATCCCGACCGGCGGCTGCAGTCTGACCGATCCCGGGTCGGCCCGGGCGACGATCGGCGCCCTCGACGGCTGGGGCCGCGGACGGCACGGCTCCGGCGGCGGGCTGTTCCACCAGCGGAGCCGCGGGACCACGGGCGAGGCGCGGGTCGGGTGGGTCGTCCGGGGCGAAGGCGCGCTGGAGGTGCGGATCGGGTGCGATCGCACCGGGAT
>JBEBJW010001594.1:0-1910 GCA_040079715.1 Myxococcota bacterium
GTCGGCGATCGTCCCCCACGGGGCGCCGGTGCCCGGGTACGCCGCGACGCCGACCCCGGAGCCAGTGGTGGCCGCGCTGCCCGCCCCGGTCGAGCGCGCGGGCCGCCCCGCCCGGTCGGCGCGGATCCCGCTCGCGGTGGCGACCGGGGCTGCGGCGACCGCGGCCGGGGCGGCGTACGGCGGCGCGTGGGCGACCCGCAGCCGGTGGGCGGACCCGGACACCCCGGACGCGTCGCTGGCGTCGCTCGAGGCGCGCACGAACACGCTGTCGGTGCTGTCGGCGGTCGGGGGCGTCGCGGCGCTCGGGCTCGGCGCGGCGCTGGTCGTGAGCTGGTAGCCCTGCGGCGTCTCAGTCGACCCGGCACCGCATCGCGAACGACGAGCACCGCACGGTCACGGTCTCGCCCGGCTCCACCGTCAGCACGCCGGACGGCCCGGCGATCGTGCCGAACGTGGCCTCCCATCGCCACGAGCCGACGGGGACCTGGCCCGGCGCGACCCGACGCCCATCCGCACCGGTGAGCCACACGAGGCCGTCGCCCACCACGTTCACCGTCCCGCCGGCGCCCGACCCGGAGCGGTGGAGCGTCGCGGGCGGCGGCGCGTCGGCCCGGGCCGGCCGGACCGCGGCCGCCGGCGGCGGGAGCGGGATCCGCGGCGGGATCGACGCCCGGAGTGACCCTGAGGGCCGCGGCGAGGTCGTGGAGGACGGCGGGTCTCCCGGGCCCGGCTCCGGCGACGCGATCGGGCCGGTCAGCAGCGCCCACGCCGCGAGCGGGGCCATCAGGCACGCGACCGCCGCCGGGGTCCACCACCGCGACCGGGGCGCCAGGGCCGGCCGGACCACCGCCGTCGCCCTCGCCGGTCGGATCGCCACCTGGGCCTGATCGAGCGAGCTGCCACCGCCGTACAGCAGCTCCAGCAGCTCGTCGCACGACCCGAGCCGCAGGTGGGGATCGACCGCCAGCAGCCGATGGATCGCCACCACCACGTTCGCCGGCAGCGCGGGCGCGCAGTCCTCCGGCGGCGGGTACCGGCCGGAGGCCACCCGGCGTCCGACCTCGACCACGTCCGGTCCCGAGAACGCCGGCGCGCCGGTCGCGAGCTCGTACAGCACGCACCCGAGCGCGAACAGGTCCGACCGCTCGTCCGCGGGGGCGCCGGCGCGCTGCTCGGGGGCGGTGTACCCGACGGTGCCGAGCCCGTCGCGCTCGACGTCCTCGTCGCCCAGATCGTGGACCGACCCGAAGTCGGCGACCTTCGGGACCCACCCGAGCTCGGTCGCCGCGAGCAGCACGTTCGCCGGCTTCAGGTCCCGGTGGACCAGGCCCGCCTCGTGCGCCGCCTGGACTCCGAGCACGATCCCGCGGAACACCGCCAACGCCTCGGGCAGCTTCGGGCGGCGCTCCGCGAGCCAGTCCGCGAGCGACGGTCCGTCGACGAGCTCGAGCACCAGCGCCGGCTGGCCGTCCCACTGGACCACGTCGGTCACCGCGACCAGGTTCGGGTGGCGGACCCGCGCCTGGGCTCGCCCCTCGTGCAGCAGCCGCCGCCGGGCCCGCTCCGACCCGAGCCGGGCGACCTTCACCGCGTGGTGCGACCCGAGCGCGACGTGGACCGCGCGGTACACCACCGCCGACGCCCCCTCGCCGAGGACGGACTCGATCCGGTACCGCTCGATCCGTCGCCCGACCACGAGACCCCCCGATCCGCCATATGTCCGGATGCCCGCGGATCCAACCGACCGTCACGGGCGACACCGCAGGGCGAACGCCACGCACCGGAGGGTGATCGGGGTCCGCCCGACGTCGACCTGGCCTGCCGGGACGGGCTCGGTCCGCGGGAACAGGGCCACCACGTCGTAGGTCCCGGGGGGCACGTCGCCGGGCACGACCCGCCGGCGCCCGTTC
>JBEBJW010001595.1:0-1909 GCA_040079715.1 Myxococcota bacterium
GGCCCTGGTGGCGGAGGGGCGCCAGGCCGTCGCCGGCGAGGACCGCGATCGGCTCCGGCGGGTGGTCCAGGACCTGTGGAAGCTGCTGCCGGGCGACTCCGTCGACCCGACCCGCGGCCACGGCTCGGGGGTCCGGTGAACCCGGGCCCGATCGGGGAGAACCCGTTCTACGTGCTCGAGCTGCGCCCGGGCGCGACCCCGGCGGAGATCGAGCGCGCCGGCCAGCGCCTGCTCGCGATGCTGGCGGTGGGGCTCGACGCCGCGAGCGCCTACCCCTCCCCGGCCGGTCCCCGTCCCCGCGACGCCGACCTGGTCCGGCGGGCGCTCGAGGCCCTCCGCGATCCGGCCCGGCGGTGGCAGCACGAGCTGTGGGCGCAGCTCCCGCCGGACGAGCTGCCGCCCGCGTCCGAGGCGCTCGCGCCGTGGCCGGAGCCGCTGACCGCGCTGGGCTGGCCGCAGGCTGACCGTGGTGGCTCCGGATCGGGCCGACCCGGCCCGGGCTGACACCGCCGCGCACCGCCCCGGCGCGCCGAACCGGTGTATCGTCGCGCCATGAGCGATCCGGTACAGGCGCTGTCGATCGCGGTCCTCGTGCCGTGCTTCGACGAGGAGGCGGCGATCGGCAAGGTCGTCGCGGACTTCCGGGCCGCGCTGCCGTCGGCGCGGATCTACGTCTACGACAACAACTCGCGCGACCGGACGGTCGAGGTGGCCCAGGCCGCCGGCGCCATCGTCCGCACGGAGCGCCTCCAGGGCAAAGGGAACGTCGTCCGCCGGATGTTCGCCGACGTCGAAGCCGACGTGTACGTGATGGTCGACGGCGACGACACCTACGACGCCTCGGCGTCGGCGGGGCTGGTCCGCGCGCTGGTCGACGACGGCGCCGACATGGTGAACGCGGTGCGGGTGTCGACGATCGAGGCCGCGTACCGGCCGGGCCACCGGTTCGGCAACGCGCTGCTGACCACGATGGTCGCGTGGATCTTCGGCGACCGGGTCAGCGACATGCTCAGCGGGTACCGCGTGTTCAGCCGGCGGTTCGTGAAGTCGTTCCCCGCGCTGTCGGCCGGATTCGAGATCGAGACCGAGCTCACGGTCCACGCGCTCGAGCTGCGGATGCCGATGGCCCAGCGCGAGACGACGTACAAGGACCGGCCGCCGGGCTCGCAGAGCAAGCTGCGCACGTTCCGGGACGGGTTCCGGATCCTCGGCACGATCGGCCGGCTGCTGGCCCGGGAGCGGCCGACCGCGTTCTACGGCGCGCTCGGGGCCGCCCTCGCGATCGCGGCGGTGGTCCTCGCGGTGCCGCTGCTGATCACCTGGCTCGACACCGGCCTCGTGCCGAGGTTCCCGACCGCGATCCTCTGCACCGGGCTGATGATGCTGGCGTCGCTCGCGATCACCGCCGGCCTGGTGCTCGACACCGTCACCCACCACCGCCGCGAGACCCGCCGGCTCGCGTACCTCGGCGTGCCCGGGGTCTCCGCCACCACCCTCGCGGCCTCGGTCCAGGCCCCCGGGGCCGACCTCGAGCGCCGCGACGGGCTGGTCTCCCGGAAGGCGTCGCGGTGAGCCGACCGGATCGGCTCGGCGGGGCCGCGTTCGCCGGGGTGATGGTGCTGCTGGTCGCGATCGGGATCTACCGGATCCCGGCGGTCGACGTGCCGTGGCACCTCGCGACCGGCCGGTGGATCCTCGAGCACCGCGCGTTCCCGGTCACCAACACGTTCAGCTGGACCTCGCCGGATCACCCGCTCCACCAGCAGTACCCGCTGTTCCAGGTGCCGCTCGCGTGGATCGTCGATCGGCTCGGGTGGCCGTGGGTCACCGTCGCGAACGCGCTCGGGTGGGCGGTGGGCGTGGGGCTGTGGATCCGGTGGGGCGGCCGCCTCACGGACGCGGTCGCCCA
>JBEBJW010001596.1:0-1905 GCA_040079715.1 Myxococcota bacterium
CTCCCTCTGGTGCCCCGACCCGCCCGAGGACGGCCCGCCGGAGGACGGCCCGCCCGAGGACGCGCCAGGCACGAACCAGTCTACGATCGCCGCGCGTTCGAGCCAATCGGGACCGTTCGCGTGGATCCATGCCGCCACGTCCCCGGCCTCGATCCCCCCGGGCAGCCCGAACGACACGCTCCGGGTCAACGCCTGGGTCGACGGGGGCTCGTGGTACGTCGGGCGGGCGCCGTCGGCGAACAGCGCCTCGGCGTCGAGCTCGAGGTAGCACGGCCGAGCGGACTTCAGCTTGTACCGCCGGGCGACGCCGGGGTGGACCTCGCCCAGGATCCCGACCGGCTCGCCGAGGGCGGAGATCCGCGCCTGGCGCCCGGGGTGGAGCAGCCCGGACAGCGGGTGGTCCGACGGGCCCGGCTGGACCGCGAAGTCGAGCCCGAGCTCGACCCCGAGCTCGTCGAGGATCCCCTTCAGGAAGTACGCGTCCGCCGGGCGGCTCGTGTCCTGCCAGGCCTTCGGCCGATCGCGGCCGGCGACCACCATCCACAGCAGCCGGCGCTCGGTGCACGGGGACCGGTCCGGCCCGGAGCGCTCGCCGATCACGTCGCCGCGAGGGTGGAACGTCCGGGTCCACTCGTACAGCTTCACGTCGGGCTTTCGCCGGCGCTCGTTGACCGCCACCGCCTCGATCGCCTGGTGGAGCGCGTTGTTCTTCAACAGCGAGTATGCCCGCTCGAGCGCGTTGGTCGTCTCGACGTGGGCGAACAGCGGGTGGGCCTCGTCCAGCCCGAGCTGGGCGATCACGTTCCGGCCGTAGAACCCGTCGGTGAGGACCTCGTAGAACCCGTACCCGAGCAGGACCTCCTCCGCGCGGGCCTTGCGGACCTCGGCGGGCGAGGGGAGGGCGCCGTGGCCGATCGGAGGCAGCACCTCGGGGGTGGTGTCGTACCCGAGCGACTTCGCGAGCTCCTCGTACAGGTCGGCCGAGAACTCGACGTCCCACAAGCGCCAGCTCGGGACGGTGACCAGCACCACGCCCGGATCGCCGGGTCGGACCCGGAACCCGTACCGCGCCAGTCGGTCGGCGATCTCGTCGGCGCCCAGCGGGACCGCGAGGAACTCGCCCACCGCGTCGACCCGCAGCGGGATCACCCGGCCGGGGTTGGTCCACTGGCTGGCGACGACCGTGGGGCCCGACCGCGACCAGCCCGCCGCTTCGAGCAGCGCGACCACCCGGCCGGCGCCGACCAGCGGCCGCTCGGGGTCGGAGCCCCGCTCGAACCGGGCCGACGCGTCGGTGGACGTGCGGAGCGCGCGGCTCGCCTTGCGCACCGCGACCGGATCGAACGTCGCCGACTCGATCAGCAGCCGCTCGGTGGACGCGGTCGCCTTCGACTCCTCGCACCCGATCACCCCGGCGATCGCGAGGATCTTCGCGTCGTCCGCCACGACGAGCGTGCCCGCGGGCACCTCGGCCGGCTCGGGGGTGAACAGCAGCCACGCCCGCTCGCCCGGCCGGGACAGCCGGAGGGTGATCGGGCCGACGATCGTGTCCGCGTCGAACGCGTGCGTCGGCTGGCCGAGCTCGAGGTTCGCGATGTTGGTGGCGTCGACCGCGGCGGAGATCGGGTGGATCCCGGCGGCGGCCAGCAGCCGGACGCTGCCGTCGTCGAGGACGTCGCGCCCGCCGCGCCGTTCGACGGGCGTCACCGTGTAGACCGAGCACAGCTCGCTGTCGAGCCGGACCTGGATCCCAGCGCCCACGTCGAGCGCGGCCACCTCCGGCAGGGCGAGGGCCGCGGCGAGCCGCCCGCCGAGATCAAAGACATCACCGAGCACGGCGAGGGTCTTCCGCCGTCGCTCCGCGCGGTCCCGCATGCCGCGCGCGCGATCCTCTCGCTCCACCGT
>JBEBJW010001597.1:0-1904 GCA_040079715.1 Myxococcota bacterium
GTCGTCTTCTGCGGGCTCAACGTGCTCGGCGTGGCTGTCGCCGCGACGTTCGAGCTGATCGAGCCGCGCGTGACGGTGCTGCCGGACCACATGGCCACTCCTCCACCCTGGACCGCGGTGTTGCTGGTGACCGAAGCGTCCACCAGCACCGACCCGCTCAGCACTGCGCCTCCACCGGTGACCGCGTCGTTGTCGGACCACGAGCCGCCGGTGATCGTGCTCCCGCACGCGTACAGCCCGCCGCCCCCTCCGTTCGCGGTGTTGGCGTAGACCTCGGACCCCGACAGCACGAGCGAGGCATCGACCACGACCAGCCCTCCGCCTCCCAAGACCCCATCAGTGTTGTCGTGCACCGAAACGTCGGTCAGCGTGACCGTCGCGCCGTCGGTCGCGGCGAGCCCGCCTCCGGAGGTGCCGGCGTTCCCGAACACCTCCACCCCGGTGACCGAGCTCGTCCCCATCGCGTGGATCCCGCCGCCGAACGGCCCACCGCAGCTGTACAGGACCATGACGCCGAGCGCGTCGGCCACGTTGTCCGACACGATCCCGCCCTCCATCGTCGCGTCGACCAGCGTCACCCCCCCGCCAGAGCCGGACGACACGTAGTTTCGACGGATCGCCGAGCTTCCCTCGAGCACGAGGCCTCCCCCCGTCTCCACGAGGACGCCGCCCGCGAGGTTGGACGCGGTGTTGTCGGCGACCGAGCTGTCGGTCAGGGTCAGTCGGCCATCTGCCGCGACGGCGATACCGCCACCGGCGTCCGCGTCGTTCCCGACGATCGCCGCGTCGGAGATCGCCAGCTCACCGGCGCCGGTCAGTCGCACGCCCCCTCCCTTCGCCGACTGACCTCCCCGAATGGTGAACCCGCTGATCGCCGTACCACCGACCACGGCCAACGTCGTCCCCGCGCCGACGCCGTCCAGGATCGTCACCTCGGCGCCGTCGAGCGATCGCAGGACCACCGGCACGGACGCCGCGAACGGACCGACGTAGGTGCCGGGACAGACCAACAGGTCCGCGCCTGCCGTTGCTGCGGCCAGGGCTTCGCCGAGATCGTCGTACCCATCGACGCCGTCGACGGTGATCAGACCGTCGTCCGAGGTCCGATCGCAGTCGGTGACCACGCCGTCGCCGCACAGGTCGGGCGCCCCGGGGAACGTCGCAGCGTCGTTGTCGTCGCAGTCGACGTCGGCAGTGAAGCCGTCCCCGTCGTCGTCCGGAGCCGGTGCGACCGTCGATCCTCCGGTGTCGGCCGGCGGAGGGACGGGCTCCCCGGTGTCGGTGTCGGTGTCGGTGTCGGTGTCCGTCCCGGACTGGACGTCCCGTGGATCGTCGCTCCCGGACTCCGCAGGGTCGCCGCGGGTGCCACACCCGATCGCCGATACCAACAGCCACGCTGCACGAACCGTCATTCGAACCTCCGGGCGAGGGTGATCGCCGCCACCGGATCCGATCGGCCGGAGCGCCGAACGACACCCGAGGTACGTGGGACGGGGGATCGCCGTGATCGGGCTGTGGCTGTGGACGGGTGGGGCCGACGCCGCGGAGCTCGAGCTGCCGGACGGGGCGGACCGACCGGCGTGGCAGGCGGAGCTGGCGCGGATCGACGCCGCGGTGTCGATCCCGGAGGCCGCGCGGATCCACGTCGCGGCGACCGAGCGGGGGTGGAGGGTCACCGTGACCGACGGGGACGGGTGCGCGGCCGACCCGTTCGACATCCCGGACGGCCCGGCGGCGATCCGAGCGGCGCTGTGGGTCGCGGCGACGTTGCTCGACGCCCCGTGCAGCCCGCCGGCGGCGCGGATCCCGCTGCCGCCCGAGCCTCAGGTGGCGCCCGCACCGAGCCCGCGCGCCCCACCGTCCCGGTCCCCCGCGGAAGCGCCGGCGTCCCCTGCGACGAACCC
>JBEBJW010001598.1:0-1902 GCA_040079715.1 Myxococcota bacterium
GCGAGCGCGTCGATCGCCGACGGCTCGGGTGGGTGGACCGGCTCCATTTCCCCCACGTGCCCGACTGGGGACCACTCGGCCAGTCCGCGCGGCGAGCGGGTGCGCGAACGTCAGCCCCGCGTCAGTTCGGGCTCGCCGTCGCGTCGGCGCCGATCAGCGCCCGGGGCCACTCCGGGAGATCCACGTTCAGCGGCTCGTGGCCGGCGATCACGATCAGCTCGGGGTTGCGCTCGGTCCACGCCTTGACCCGCCACATCGCGTCCATCCCCTCCCGCCAGTCGGACTCGATCACGTGGCGGGCGATCCACCCCTTGGGCGCCGGATCCTGCCAGTTCTCGTTCACCCACGCGGCGTCGCCGGTGTACAGCACCGAGCCGCCCGCGAGGTTGACCAGCACCATCAGCTCCCCGACCGTGTGGCCGGGCGCCGGGAGCAACACCACCGACCCGTCGCCGAACAGGTCGGCGTGGCGCGGGAACGGCCCGTACGCCTCGTCGGTCCACAGGACCGGGATCGCGTCGCGGTGGAGGTACGGCGCGGGGATGTACCCCTGGAGGCGGTGGGAGTGCTTGCACGCCGCCCACTCGTCCTCGTCGGCGTGGATCTCGGCGGCCGGGAAGTCCTCGACCCCGCCGACGTGATCCATGTGCCCGTGGGTCAACACGACGTGCCACACGTCGTCCGGGGTGTACCCGAGGTCGCCGATCGCGTCCGCCGCGGGGCGGGTGACGTGCAGCCCGAGCAGCCGCGCCGGGAGCCGCCCGGGGTAGTCGAACGTGTCGGCCGCGGTCCGCCGGCCGTAGCCGGTGTCGATCATCACCAGGCCCTGGACCGGGTGCTCGAGCAGCAGGACCGAGATCGGCCCCTCGACCCGATCCGGACCGCCGTTCCGGACCACCTGCCGCTCGCGCATCTGGACCGAGCCGACGTGGAGGATCCGCAGCGTGCCGTCCGGCAGGGTCGACCGGTCGAGTTCCCAGTCCCAGTCCCCGTCGGCGTCGAACGTCGACTCGGGCACGCGCAGCGCGCAGCCGGCCACGCCGCCGACCGCGACGCACACCGACAGGACCCCGCGCACCAGCCGTCCGTTCACCATGGGGCCCCCGCGCCAACCATCGTATGCCGATTCGGCCGCCGGGTCACGCCCCGGTGTACAGCGCCCGCGGCCGGACCAGCCGCCCGGTCGCCCGCTGCTCCCACCCGTGGGCCAGCCAGCCGACCGCGCGTCCGATCGCGAACACCGCCGACGCCGTCCCCGCCGGCAGCTCCAGCGCCGCCGCGAGCCCGACCAGGCCGGCGTCCAGGTTCGGCGCCGGGCACCCGGACGCCGTCAGGTCCGCCACGATCGCCGCGAACGCCGTCCACCGCGGCCGATCCGCCCCGACCCGGGCCGCCTCGGCCAGCAGCAGCTCGGCCCTCGGATCGCCGCCCGGGTACAGCGGGTGGCCGAACCCGGGGATCCCGTCGGCGTACGACCGCTGCTGCGCCACCGCCCGACGGACGCCGGCGAGGTCGTCCCGGAGCAGGCCCTCGAGGTGGTCCGGCGCCCCTCCGTGCCGCGGGCCGGACCAGGTCGCGAGCGCCGCGCCGAGGATCCCGTACAGGTCGGCCCCGGTGCCGGCCGCGACCCGCGCGGCGAACGCCGACGGGTTCAGCTCGTGGTCCGCGCACACCGTCAGCGCCCGCTCGATCGCCTGCCGGTCGGTCACCCCGAGGGCCGCTGCCACCGCGTCGGCGAGCGACGGGGCCGCGAGCGCCCGAGCCGCCCGCCGCCGCCAGCTCGACCGCGGGCCCACCGCCAGCGCGACCGTCGCCGCCAGCCGCCGGATCGCGGTCCGGGCCCGCGCGCGCTCGTGTTCGGCCGCGTCCCCCCCGTCCGGGAGCCCGTCACCGGCCGCCCCG
>JBEBJW010001599.1:0-1896 GCA_040079715.1 Myxococcota bacterium
GAGCGCCACGCGCGCGGCGTTCTGGTCGCTGCTGGCGCCGGTGGTGGTGCTCGGCAGCATCTATGCGGGCGTGGCGACGCCGACCGAGGCCGCGGGCGAGCTGTGCGCGGGTCCGGACGGGACGCGGCTCGGGTGGTTCAAGACCCGCCCCCGGCTGCTCGATCGGCGCCCGAAGCCCGGCGGGACCTGGCAGCTCGAGTTCGGGCGGCCGGTGTACCGCGAGCCGGGCGGGGCGGGGATGCCGGTGTGCGCGCTGCCCGCGAACGCCGAGGTCGACGTGATCGGCGCCCCGATCCAGAGCGGGCGCGACTGGTGGGTCCCGGTCACCGCCGGCGCGATCCGGGCTGGATCTCCCGCTCCACTCGGGGCTGGCGCGTCGCCGTCGGAGGATTAGGGTTTCGCGATGGACTTGGACCACGCGACCGCGCAGGGGCTCGATTGGCACGTCGTGGTGGAGGCGTGGGCGAACGCCGCGCGCACGCCGATGGGGGCGGCGGCGGTCCGGGCCCAGCGCCCGCTGCCGGACCGAGCCGCGGTCGAGCGCGCCCTGGACGGCTGCGCCGAGGTGCTGAAGCTCGAGGAAGAAGGGGCCTCGCTGCCGGTCGGGGCGGTGTCGGATCTCCGAGACCCCACCGGGCACGCGGCGAAGGGGGTGGTGCTCGACGCCCAGGTGCTCGCGTCCGCCGGCCGGTCGCTCCGGGCGCTGCTCGACCTCGCGAAGGCGCTCGACGCCGCGGCCGAGCTCGCCCCGACCCTCGCCCGGATCGCGAGCGCCATCGACGTCGACCCGTTCGTGACCGAGACCCTCGAGCGGGCGTTCGACCCGACGGGCCAGCTGTCCGGTACGGTGTACCCCGAGCTCGACGAGCTCCGGACCGCGATCCACCGCCTGCACGACGAGG
This sequence comes from Myxococcota bacterium, assembly GCA_040079715.1. GTDB lineage: Bacteria > Myxococcota_A > UBA796 > UBA796 > JACKER01. Next base: position 903 of record JBEBJW010001599.1, read on the forward strand.
TCCGCGGCACCCTCGACCGGATGGTCAAGGGCGAGGAGCTCGGCGACGAGCTGCTCCAGGACCGGTTCTGGACCGTCCGCGACAACCGGTACGTGCTGCCGATCAAGTCGCACGCGAAGCGGTGGGACCTCGGGATCGTCCACGGCACGAGCGGCACCGGGCGGACGGTGTTCGTCGAGCCGCACGCGGTGATCGAGCTGAACAACCGGCTCCGGCTGGCCGAGGGCCGGCTGCGGGAGGCGGAGCACGCGATCCTGACCGCGCTGTCGCGCGAGCTCGGCACCCAGAAGGACGCGGTGGACGACGCGATCGGGGCGGCGATCGCGATCGACCTCGCCTGCTCGCGCGCCGGGCTCGCCCGGAAGCTGAAGGCGCTCCGCCCGCTGGTCGGCGACGGGCGGCGGATCGACGTGACCAAGGCGCGCCACCCGGTGCTCGTGCTCCGCGGGGTCGAGGTGATCGCGAACGATCTCGCGCTCGGCCCGGAGCACCCGGTGCTAGTGCTGTCCGGCCCGAACGCCGGCGGCAAGACCGTCGCGCTCAAGACGCTCGGGCTGTGCGCCGAGCTCGTCCGCCACGGGAACTTCGTCCCGGCCGCCGAGGGGTCGCGGGTCGACCGGTTCGACGCGGTCCGGGCCGCGATCGGCGACCAGCAGACGGTCGAGGGCGATCTGTCGTCGTTCTCGGCCCACCTGGTCGCGCTGCACGAGATGGTCCGCGACGCCGGCCCCGGTCAGCTCGTGCTGCTCGACGAGATCGCCAGCGGCACAGACCCTGCGCAGGGCTCGGCGCTGGCCCAGGCGATCCTCGAGCGGCTGGCGGACGCCGGGCCGCGGGTGGTCGTCACCACCCACTTCGCGTCGCTCAAGGCGCTGGCGGCGGCGGATCCGCGGTTCGTCGGGGCGGCGGTCCAGTACGCCGACGGCCGCCCGACGTACCGGGTCCTCCAGGGGGCGACCGGCGAGAGCCACGCGCTGTCGATCGCCCGAAAGGT
>JBEBJW010001600.1:0-1893 GCA_040079715.1 Myxococcota bacterium
GCCGAAGCCGGCGTACGACTCGAACAAGCCCGCCCCGCCTTCGTTCCCCGTGAAGCGATGACCCCGCACGAGTTGCCCGAAGACCATCGCGAGTGGCCCAGCGACCCGTTCGCCCTCCTCGGTGTTGAGCGCGGGGCCGACGACACGACCATCCGCCGAGCGTACACGCAGCTCATTCGGAAGTTCAAGCCGGAACACCACCCGGACCAATTCTGCCGGATTCGCGAAGCCTACGACACCTGTCGCGAACAGGCGACGTGGTTCCGTCGTGTATCCGTTCCCCCACCGGCCGCCGAGGTCGGGGAGGAGTCTTCGCCCCTGCCCCGCTGGTCCGCGCCGATTGTCGTGGAGCAGCCGCCGAGCGAGGCCGACCGCCTCGCTCACCCGTCCTCGCCCGATCCCGCGTCCCGGTGGGCCAGCATCCGGTACAGCGTCTTCCGGTCCACCCCGAGGATCCGCGCCGCCCGCGCCTTGTTGCCGTCGACCGCCGCGAGGACCCGGGCCACGTGCCGCCGCTCGACCTCCGCCAGGGACAGGAGCGAGTCGTCACCGGCGTCGTGGCCGGAGCGCTCCGCTGGCGCCGGTGGGCGGGCTTCGGCGATCCGCGGCGGCAGGTCGTCCACCGTGAGCCGGTCGAACGCGGTCAGCGCCACCGCCCGCTCGATGCAGTGCTGGAGCTCGCGGACGTTGCCCGGCCAGTCGTGGTCGAGCAGCTTCCGGGCGGTCGGCGGGGCGATCCCGGTCACCGGCCGTCCGGTCCGCCGGGCGCACTCGTCGACGAACCGCTGGGCCAGGGCGAGCACGTCGGTGCCGCGGTCGCGCAGCGGGGGGACCTCGACCCGCACGCCGTCCAGCCGGTACAGCAGGTCCGCCCGGAACGCGCCGGCGGCGACCAGCGCGTCGAGGTCCCGGTGGGTCGCGGCGACGATCCGCACGTCCACCGCGACCTCGTCGTCCGACCCGACCGGCCGGATCCGCCGCTCCTGGACCGCCCGCAGCAGCCGCGCCTGGAGCCCGGGCGACAGATCGCCGACCTCGTCGAGGAACAGCGTCCCGCCGCTCGCCCGGACGAACAGCCCGGCCCGGGCGCCCCGCGCGTCGGTGAACGCGCCGCGGACGTGTCCGAACAGCTCGCTCTCGAGCAGCGCCTCGGGCACCGCAGCGCAGTTGATCGGCACGAACGGCCCGGCGGCGCGGGGGCTCCGGTCGTGGAGCGCTCGGGCGACGAGCTCCTTGCCGGTGCCGCTCTCGCCGTGGACCACCACGTTCAGGCCGGTCGGCGCGACCCGGTCGACCACCGCCTCGAGCGCCCGGATCGGCGGGCTGTCGCCGAGCCACGCCGGCCGCTCCGCGCGCGGGCCCCGCAGCCGGTGCAGCTCGTCGGTCAGCCGGCGGTGATCGATCGCCCGGTCGAGGGCCAGCGCGAGCGCGTCGACCTCGATCGGCTTCGACAGGAAGTCGTACGCGCCGGCGCGGATCGCCTCCACCGCTGCGTCGAGGCTGCCGAACGCGGTCAGCACCACCACCGGGGTCGTCGGGCGGCGCTCGTGGACCCGGCGCGCCACGTCGATCCCGGACGCGTCCGGGAGGTGCAGATCGACCACCACCACGTCGACGTCGTGGTCGACCAGGTGGTCCAGCGCGCCGTCGACCCGCGGGTGGGCCGTCACCGCGAACCCTCGGCGGCCGAGCGCGCGCACCAGGGTCGCGCACAGCGCGTCGTCGTCGTCGACGATCAGGACGCGGCCCGGCACGACGCGATGTCCCCCACCGGCAGGTCGACCCGGAACTCCGGACCCCGCCCGGGCGCGCTGTCGACGGCGATCGTCCCGCCGTGCTCGCGGACGATCCCGTGGCTGACCGACAGCCCGAGCCCGGTGCCCTCCCCGACGT
>JBEBJW010001601.1:0-1892 GCA_040079715.1 Myxococcota bacterium
GATACAACCGGCACTTGCATCGGACCGAGGAGCCGCAGGGAGCGGAGGGTCGCCCGGAGGGCGGCGGTCCGAAGGCGAGCCATCGGCATCTAGCAGGCCTCGCGAAGCGAGCTTTCCCGAGGCCTGCTAGGGTGTCCGTTCGCGGAGGTGGAATGGACGCGTCCCCGCCAGAAGTGGTCGCCGCCCGTCGAGGAACCCGCTGGTTCTTCCTCACCCGGCTCGCCGCGGTCCCGCTCGCGGTCGCCGGCCCGGTCGCGGTCGCAGCGGCGATGCCGTTCATGGTCGACTGGGCGCCGGTCCTCGCCCTCACCGCGGTGTCGACCGCCGCGGCGGCCGCGTGGGTCATGGCCGCGCTCCCCGCCCAGCTGCGGCGCACCGAGCTGGTGCTCGCGTGGCAGAAGCGTGACGGCGAACGCGCGGTCGCCCGTGTCGAAGGCCTGGCGGCGTCGGGCGGCGGCGGCGATCCGCTCGTCGACCCGATCCTCGCCGCCACCACCGACCCGGAGGACCGGCGGGTGGTGGCCGACGCCCGCGCGCGGACCCGCGACCTGCGCGCCGACGCGGCCCAGGCCCGCCAAGCGCTGGCGACGCTCCCGGACGGCCCCGGGCGGCGGGAGCTCGAGGCGGTCGCCGAGGCAGCCGAGGCCGAGGCCCGGGCGATCGACGACCAGCTCGCCCAGCTCCACGCCGCGCTCGTCGCCCCCCGGCCCTCGGACGCGACGGAGCAGCTCGCCGCCCGCGCCGAGGTCGAGCGGCTCGCCCGCGCGGCCAACCGGGCCCGCGTCGCCGGCTGATCGCGGCAGGACCTCGATCGCGACGAACGAATCGGCCGACCGGCACCAGCGCTGACTGGGCGACCCGTTCCGTCCGTTCCGTCACCCTGGACGGTTCCGATCCGACGCGGTCCGACATACGTCGGTCACGTGGCGCGGTCGGAACTTCGACCGCGAGGGGGTCGGATGGGGTTCACGTCGATTGCGCGGTTGTTCGCTGGAGGGATCGCGCTGGCCGGGTGCGCGGTGCCGGTCCTGCCGGATGAGCCAGCGCCGACCGCGCCGTCTGCCGATCCCGCGCCCGAGATTGCATCGCTGAACGTGGATTGCACAGCCGGCGGGGTGGTAGTGGCCGGCCAGCGGTACGACGATCTCCAGCCCGCCCTCGACGCCGCCGCCCCCGGCGACGCGGTCGCGGTGTGCGCCGGGACCTGGACCGGGGTGTTCGTGGCGTCGGTCCCGGTGACGATCGGCGGCGTCGGCGCGGTGATCCTCGACGGCGGCGAGGCCGGCACCGTGCTGTCGGTCCCCGGCGGCTCGCTCGTCCTCGACGTAGCGGTGACCGGCGGAGCGGGCGTCGACGGCGGCGGGCTCGCGGTCACCTCCCCGGGCGAGGTCACCGTCGCGCGGAGCCGGCTCGCCGGCAACGTCGCGCAGGACGGCGGCGGGCTGTTCGCCGCGGCCGGCGCGTCGGTGTGGCTGCTCGACACGATCGTCGCCGACAACGTCGCCGGCTCCGGCGGCGGGGTGTCGATCGACGGCGGGGCCCTCCACGCGTCCGGCGCGACGATCGCGAACAACCGGGCGAACGTCGAGGGCGGCGGCGTGTGGTGCGCCGACGCGGAGCTGTCGCTCGGCGACGCGGCCCTGACCGGGAACCACGCGCTCGACGGCGGCGGGGTGTTCGCCGATGGGTGCGCGATCGGCGGCGGCGCGTTCGCCGGGAACACCGCGTTCCGGTACGGCGGTGGCCTCGTGGTGCTCGACGGCGCGGTCGCCGGGTCGAGCGTCCGCGACGGCGCGGCGGCGTACGGCGGTGGCCTGTACGCGATGGGCGCCGACCTCCGGAGCCTGGTCGTGTCGGCGAACGTCGCCGACGAGGGTTCCGGGATCTACGCG
>JBEBJW010001602.1:0-1891 GCA_040079715.1 Myxococcota bacterium
GAGCAGCAGGTTGGCGGCCGCGGTGGTCGAGAGCGACAACGCGGCCGCGCACAGGGCCTCGACGGTCAGTCGGCGGCCCACCGCCCGCTCGACCACCGGCGCGTGCGGCACGAGGTCGTCCGGCGTGACCGCGATCCGCTGCCGCAGATCCAGCGCGCCCGCGTCGGCCCGCGCGAGCACCGAGGCTGCGAGCACGAGCTTGAACGTGGAGCACATCGCGAACCGCTCGTCTTCGCGCTGCCCGACCCGGCGACCGGTGCCGGTGTCGAGCGCGGCGATCCCGAGCCGCCCGCCGCGCTCGTCGAACCCGGCCAGCGCAGGGACCGGAACCAGCGCCAGGCCAGCGAGGCCCGCCACGAGCGCGCCGCGGCGGGTGAGGGAGAAGGAGGACCGCGGAGGGACTGCGTCGTCGTTCATGCTAATTTATTAACATACTGCGAATTTCTTCGCAACCGGACCTCACGGATCGGTGCGCCCCCGCCAGTCCTCGTCACGCTGGGCGCTGATCCACCGGGGGTCCGACACCAGGCTCTCGGTGGAGTACCGCCCTCCGCAGGTGCAGCGAAACCTCGTGTCCTGAGTCCAACTCGGCACGTCGGTCATGCCCGACGACACCGACGCCACGATGGTGGCCGCCAACGACACCGGGGCGTCCAGTTCGAGACGCGCGGCCGCCTCGCCCTCGGCGTACAGGGTGACCACGGGAGCCAGGTCGTCACGGCCGGATCGGGCCGTACCGAACCGGAGCGCCAGCAACGCGACCACACACCGCGCGCCGGTGATCGGCTTCGACCTCCCGTCGGACCTGGAGGAACAGATGGACGGCACGCAGCAGTACATCGTGGAAGGGGAGGAGCTTCAGCTCCATAGTCTGGCCTCCGAGGGAAGTGCGGTCGGGATCGGAGTCCAGCTGTCGTACCTCAGCAACGAGGTGTCGGAGGTCGACCTCCACGCGCTGGCGGCCAAGGCCGACCAGCTCAAGGTGAAGTTGGCGCCGTGGTTCCGGACGAACGGATTCGGCGAGCCCTCGGTGTGGCTGATGTCGACCACCGACTACTGAGCGGGGAGAACCGGTCGGGTCGGGATGTCAGCGGCCGACTGGGCCTCGAGGATCGTCCGCGCGACCTGCTCGCGGACGAACCGGTGGCGGGGATCCGCGCCGAGCCGCGGGTGCCACACGAGCAGCATCGGCACCGGCGGGATCGCTACCGGCGGCTCCGCCTGCACCACCGGGTGGGCGACGATCGTCGCCAGCTCGCTCGGCAGGGTCCCCACGAGGTCGGTCGTCGCGACGAGGTGCACCGCCGTCGCCAGGCTCGGCACGGTGACGCCGATCCGCCGGACCACGCCCACCGCGTCCAGCAGGTCGTCGACGAACCCGCGGGCCGAGCCGTCCTGTGACACCAGCACGTGGCGGGCCTCGGCGAACCGCGCGAGCGTCGTCGGCGGCGGGCCCGGCCGATCCGGCGACCACAGGGTGACGAACCGCCGGTCGTACAGGCGCCGCACCACGAAGTCGCCGAGGTCCACCCGTCCGGCGCTCGGGGGCAGCGCCGACAGGTCCGGGCTGAACGCGAGGTCGATCGTCCCGCGGCGGCCCTCGCGGACGGTCTGGAACCCCAGCGGGTGGAACCGCAGGTCGAGCCCCGGCGCGACCCGGTCGAACGCGCGGATCAGCGGACCGGCGAACGCGGCCTGGGTGTCGTCGCCGAACGCCAGGCGGACCTCGCCCCGCGCCGCGAGCGGATCGAACGTCGGGGGCGCCTCGAACACGGTCTGGACGGCGCTGAGGGCGGCCTGCACCGCTGGGACCAGCGCCCGGGCGCGTTCGGTGAGGACCAGCGATCGACCGTCGCGCACCAGCAGCGGGTCCCCGAGGACCTCCCGCAGC
>JBEBJW010001603.1:0-1883 GCA_040079715.1 Myxococcota bacterium
CCGCGCCCGGCTGCGCGCAGCCGCACCCGCCGCCGTCGCTGCCGGGGTCCGCGTCGCCGTCGGTCGGGACGGTGTCGGCGTCGGCGTCGCTGTCGGTGTCCGCGTCGCTGTCGGTGTCGCTGTCCGCGTCGCTGTCGGTGTCGGCGTCGCCGTCGGTGGTGGTGGTGCCGGGTTCGACCAGGTCCTTGAACCCGGCCACGATCGTCCACCCGGGGTTGCCGGGGGCGTCGAACGTGTATGCCCCCGCGTCCTCGCGGGTCGGGTCGCGCGGGGTCCCGTTGAAGTCGATCGCCACCCAGCTCCCGTCGCCGGCGCCGATCAGCGCCGAGCCGACCGCGGGGAACACGTCGATCGGCGGCGCGTTGTCGTAGTGGGCGTCGACGAAGTCCGCCGCGAGGTCCCCGTCGACGAGGCCGCCGCCGGTCGAGCCGCCGACCCCGACGTTGCCCTGCGCGACCACCTGCGACAGGTCCCCGCTGACCACGTTCAGCGCGGTGCCCGCCTGGGCGTACAGCGCGTTGTTCGCGATCGTCACGTCCCCGACGACCCCGCGGAGGCTGATCGCGTCGTTCGTCGCGTGGAGCACGGTGTTGTGGACCACGACGAGGCCGGACGGCGAGCCGCTCTGGTGCGGCTGCATCGCGATCCCGTCCGACGCGGACCCGAGGATGATGTTGTTCTGGATCACCGCGTCGGCCGCCGACTGGATGCCGTGGTCGCCGCAGCCCCACATCACGTTGCCCTCGATCACGTTCGGGCCGCCGTTGCCGCGGGTGCTGTACGTGATGATGCACGGGTAGTTCGTGTCGTGGACCACGTTGTCGCGGATCACCACGTCGTGGCTGCCCTCCTTGAGCTCGATCCCGTCGCCCTGCTCGACCCCGGGCCCGTTGGTGTGGTGGACCCAGTTCCGCTCGATCACGCTGTTCGCGAGGCGACAGCCGTCCTCGTTGCACCCGAGGTACATCCCCTCGCCGGTGCCGTCGGTGTCGCGGATCTCGTTGTGCACGATGTGCAGCCCGTCGTACGTGACGCCCTCGTCGTTCGCGCGCAGCGCCACGTCGCCGGTGTCGTGGATCAGGCAGTCCTCGATCGTCAGATCGGTCGCGGCCGACAGCCGGATCCCGGCCGACCCGCCGGACCACTCGATCCCGCGCAGGGTCACGTGCTCGGCCCGGTCGACGTCCCAGATGTTCTGGTCCTGGTTCGGGCGGTGGAAGTGCGGGACCTCGCCGTCGGCCGCCCGGATCACGATCGGCGCGGTCGCCGTGCCCGCGACGTCGACGGTGAACCGATCCGACTGCAGCGGATACTCGCCGCCGTGGATCACCAGCTCGTCGCCCGGCGCGAGCGCGGCGATCGCCGCCTCGACGTCGTCGCCCGGAGACACCTCGACCGTCGCTGCCCACCCGACCGACGCGACCATTGCAAACATCCGAGCCTCCAGGCCGCGCAGTGTAATACACCTACGGACAGGCGAGGGCGCCGGTGTCGTCCGGGGGAACGCCGAACGGGGGCGCCTCGAACGCCATCCCGGCGACCAGCGCGTCGATCGTCGTCCGGAGGCGATCGGCGATCGATCGCTCGTCGGCGGTCACCCCGTCCGCGAGCAGGTCCGGCCCCTCGTCGAGCGCGCCGTCGGTGTACGCGTACAGCGCCTCCGCGCCGGACAGCGCGTCCACCACCAGCTTGTGGGTCCGGTCGCGGATCGTGCGCAGGTCGCAGGTGAACGGGCCGCCGCCGCGGGGCGCGAACCGCTCGCTGTACAGCGTGTCGCGCGGTGCGGGGTGGGTCGGCTCGGCGAGGAGCGGCAGCAGGCTCACCCCGTCGAGCGCCAGCGGCCGGTCGGGGGCGAGCGGGGAGGGGAGGGTGGACAGGTCGAC
>JBEBJW010001604.1:0-1883 GCA_040079715.1 Myxococcota bacterium
GCCCGTGGCGCGTAGGCCGCGCGAGCGGCCTCGCGCCCGCGGCTTCCTCCCCTGCCCGCGCCCGTGCCCGTGCCCGTCCCGCCTCGTCGTTCTGGTCGGGGTGGGATCGGCCGGCGGACCATCAGCGGGTCGGTGCCACCCGGCCCGAGGGCCGGGTGGTCAACCGAAGGCGGAAGCGCCTCCTGAGTGGGCGCTGGTCTGCATGTGCCTCACGTGCGCCGCATCCACGCCGCGCGCGGTGGAGCGACCTGTTCGCGGGCCGGACGGCAACGACGGGCCGACGGCCGATCCCAACCCCGACCAGAACGCCGCTCCTCCGCTGTCCCGGCGGCCTGGGCCCGCGACGTGGATCACTCGTCGGCGCGGTCGTCGTACCGCATCGCGCCCGCGATGTTCCCCTCGGGATCCTCGAAGAAGATCAGGTCGCCGACGCCCGGGATCGTGGCCTTCTCCATCAGGATCCGCCCGCCGCTCGCGACCACTGCCGCCGCGACGGCGTCGACGTCACGGTCGACCGAGATGGTGCACTCGAAGCCCGTCATCCGGCGTCCCGGAGCCAGCTCCCGTCGGCCCTGGAGCGCGCCGATCGGCCGCCCCTCGGACTCCCCGGTGGTGATCTGAAAGAACCCCGGCGGGCCCCACGGCTCGAACGCCCAACCGAACACCTGCTCGTAGAACCGGCGCGCGCGCGACAGGTCGTCGGCGTTGATCGCGAAGTGCCTGACGTTTCCCATGCTGTCCTCCCGTCCTCCGGAGATTATGCCGGTGACCCGGTGGGCCGATTTCGCTACGCTGCCACCGAATGTCGGAATCACGACAACCCGGCCGGGTCGGTGACGAGCACCTGCTGATGCGGAGCTACGCGGTGACGCACCCGCGCGACGTCGGGCTCGCCGATCGCAGCTACCCGGACTGGGACCAGCTCGCGTTCGCCTCCCGCGGGGTGATGACGGTGACCACCCGGGCGGGCGTGTGGGTCGTCCCGCCGCACCGGGCGGTGTGGATCCCGGCCGGCGAGGTGCACGGGGTGCGGACCAGCGGGCGCGTGGCGCTGCGGACGCTGTACCTCCGCCCGGAGCTGGGCGCTGGCCGCCTGCCGCGGGTCTGCACCGCGCTGCACGTCACTCCGCTGGTGCGCGAGCTCGTGCTGCACGCTGCGTCGCGCAACACGCTGCGACGGGACGTCGCCGCCGACTGCAACCTCGCGGCGGTGATCGTGGATCAGCTGGTCATCTCGCCGCTCGAGCCGCTCCAGCTGCCGATGCCGCGCGACGATCGGGCCCGGAGCGCCGCCACCGAGATCCAGGACGACCCGGCGCGGCCGCTGTCGATCGTGGCCCGCCGGGCCGGGGCGAGCCTGCGGACGCTCGAGCGCCTGTTCCTGCGGGACACGGCGATGCCGCTGGGGCGCTGGCGCCGGCGCGCGCGCCTGATTCACGCCCTGAAGCTGCTGGCAGAGGGCGTCCCCGTCGCCGGGGTCGCCTCCGAGGTCGGCTACGAGACGACCAGCGCGTTCATCGCCGTGTTCCGGCGCGAGCTCGGCACGACGCCGGGGCGGTACTTCGCGGACGGGTCGGCTGGCGCACCGACCGAGTAGTCCCGATCGGTGCTCCGGGAGACGCTGGCGGTCGCCGGGATGGTCACGGGACCGCGGGCGCAGGCTCCGCCGGCTCGGGCTCCGCCGGCTGGGACGGTGCAGGCTCCGGCGCGGCGGGCTCGGCCGCCTCGTTCGCCTCCTCTTCGACCTCCGCCCGCCACTCCGCCAGCTCGTCGAGCAGCAGCTCCCGGTTCCGGTCGCCCTCCGGGTACATCGACGCCGCCACGTTCAGCGCCGCCACGAAGATCGTGCCCTGGACCTTGATCGTCGGCAACAGCACGAACCC
>JBEBJW010001605.1:0-1882 GCA_040079715.1 Myxococcota bacterium
CGCACCGCGGCGTCGGTGGCGTACCGGCTCGGGTTCGCGGCGTGGATCGCCCGGACCCGCGGGCGGGGGATCGCGCTGGCCCGGCGGAAGCGGCACGCGGCGTGGGCGGTGTCGACGTTCGGGGCGCGGTTCCGGCTGGTGCTCGAGGTCCACGAGGTCGACAGCCGCCAGGCCGCGGATCCGGCGGACGCGGCGGCGGCCCACGCGCTGGAGGCGACGGTGCTGCGCGCGGCGTGGGGGGTGATCGCGAACGCTGACGGCACCCTCTCCGAGCTCCGCGACGCCCACCGGCGCCTGCCGCCCGCGCGGGTGATCCACAACGCGGCCCGCCCCGGCGCAGTGCCCGCCGCGGATTCACACGGGGTGGGGGTCGTCGGCGCGGTCCGGCCGTACAAGGACCCGCAGACCGTCGCCGCCGCCGCCGCCCAGCTCGACCAGCCGGTGACGTGGGTCGGAGCGACCGTCGCCGACGGGCTCGGGGACGTGGTGGTCGAGGCGCCGGTGCCGTACCGGGACGTGCCGGCGCGGATCGGACGGTTTCGGACGCTGGTGGTGCCGCTGTCGCCCGGCCTGTTCGGCGAGCGGCTGACCTCACCGCTGAAGCTGTGGGACGCGCTGGCGAGCGGGATCCCGGTCGTGGCGGCGGATACGCCGGCGATCCGGGCGGCCGCCGGCGACGCGTTCCTGCCGTACGTCCCGGGCGATCCGGCGTCGCTCGCCCGGGCGATCACCCTCGCGTCGACCGATCCGGCCGTCCGGGCGTCGCTGATCGCGAGGGCCCGGGGGCGGGCGCGGACCTGGGACCAGCGCGCGTCGGAGGTCGAGGCGTTCCTGGCGGAGACGGCGGGTTCGCGGTGATCGGGTACGTCCTGCGGTACTTCCCGACCCGGTCGGAGACGTTCGTGGCGCGGGAGCTGGTCGAGCTGCGGCGGCGCGGGGTGCCGGTCGACATCGTGGCGATCGGGCGTCGGGCGGACGGGGAGGGGCTCGACGACCTGGGCGCGGTCCGGCCCCCGCGCGTGCCGCTATGTTCCCCGCTCGACCGCTCGGGGCTGGTGTCCCCGCTCGACCGCTCGGGGCTGGTGTTCCCGCTCCACCGCTCGGGGCTGGTGTTCCCGCTCGACCGCTCGGGGCTGGTTTCCCCGCTCGACCGCTCGGGGCTGGTTTCCACTGGATCGACGCCGAGCGGCGACCGCTCGGGGGGCTGGATTCGCCGGCTCCGGGGACGCCCGCCCGGGATGCGGCTGCGGGACGTCGCGCGCGCCGCGTGGGTCGCGCACATCACGCCGGATGGCGCGGATACCTACGCCGTGACGCTGAAGCTGGAGACGGGGGCGCTTCGCTTCGCTGAAGGCACGACGGTGCGCGCGTGGCCCATCGCGCTGCCGCCCGACCGTGGCCTGCCGCTCGACGAGACGTGCATTGCGCGGTTCAGCCAGTGCTCCATGCAGGCGCTCACGGCCTTCTTTGCCTTCGATGTGACGGTGCGTGGTGGCAGCCGGGTGGAGCACTCGGTGTTCGTGGTCCGCGTGCGCCTGGTGAACCCGCCGGAGGACCGCATCGCGCGAGTGCTTCACGGTCTGCTCGATGATCCGGCCAAGGTGCTGCGCTTCTTGCGCTTGTTGCTGGCGCAGGATCCCTCGCAGATTCTCGATGAGCTGGACGACGACCCGGAGACCGATCCGGAGCCGGGCGCAAAAGTCGGGCGTGCCAGCGCCAATGGCGACGTGGCGCCGCTGTTCGAATCGCTGGTGCGCACCCTCGCGCGCGATCCGCAGCGGCTCCAGGAGGTTCAGCGCTTCGTGCAGGAGCTGCAAGGCACCGCAGCAGGCAAGAGCACGCTGCCGGCGGATTTCGACGACGTGTGGACGCCGCTCTGGGC
>JBEBJW010001606.1:0-1882 GCA_040079715.1 Myxococcota bacterium
GCTCGACGGGTTCGACGCTCGGGCCTTGGCGCGCGACCTCGACGACGCGCTGAGCACCTCCGGCATGTGGGGCCGCAGCATCTCCGACGCGTGGCAGTTTCGCCTCCGCGTGGAACCGCGCCCGGTCGACCCCTGGCGAGTCGGCGCACAGCGCGCGGCCCGCCGGCCCGCACACCGACAGGAACGTGTGCGTCGCGCCCACCGTGGCGCGATCGGAGCCGGTCGGGGTCGACGAACGAACGCCGGGTGAGGCCGCCGGCGTCCCCGCCACCGCGTCGGAGACCGCGTCCGCGACCGCGGCGGGCGTCGCCACCGGGCGGGCGCACGCGAGGAGCAGGAACGACGACACGGTGCCTCCAGCGCAGATGCGGGCGGGCGCCGTCGTGGGCCGGGCGTGGGCCGGTCGACCGCGGCTCCATCCCACGCGGTCCCGGTCCGATGCCGCAGCCGCGAACCCGACACCGGACGCCCCATCCGACCGCCCGAATTGCCGGCTGGTACAGGCTGGTACATCCACGCATCCCGGGCGCAGGCGCCGCCGAGTACCTGTTTGGCAGTCGGCAGCCCCAAGGCTGGCTTTCGCCGACCGAGGCAACCCGTGTCCATCGGCCGATCCATGTCCCCCCCCGATCGCCCTCGGTTCGCCATCGTCGGGATGGCCTGCCGGTTCCCCGGCGTCCCCGACCTCGCGTCGTTCTGGGACCTGCTCGTCGACGGGCGGGAGATCCGCGACAAGGACCGCGGGCTCCGCCACACCCTCGCGCGGTCCCCCCACCCCGAGCCGTCGGGGGAGGGCCTCGACCTGCGGACGTTCGACGCCTCGTTCTTCCAGATCTCGCCGCGGGAGTGCGAGCAGATGGACCCGCAGCAGCGGATCCTGCTCGAGGTCGCGTGGCACGCCGTCGAGGACGCTGGGCTCCCGCTGACCCACGGCGGCGACGGCGCCGTGTTCGCGTCCGCGTTCGTCGGCGAGCAGCTCGCGCTCGAGACGGGTTCCCTCGACGGCCACTCGCTCCACACCGTGCTCGGCGCGTCCGGCGCCGGCCTGTCCGGGCGGGTGTCGAACCACCTCGGGCTGACCGGCCCGTCGGTCACGCTCGACAGCGCGTGCTCGTCGTCGCTGCTGGCGCTCCACCTCGCGATCGGCGCGATCGAGGCCGGCGACTGCGCGTTCGCCCTGGTCGGCGGGGTCCACGTGATGCGGTTCGCCGACGTCCACGCCTGCTACGACGACGCCGGCCTGCTGTCGCCGACCGGGCGGTGCCGGTTCGGCGCCGACGACGCCGACGGGATCTGCCGGGGCGAAGGGGCCGCGATCGTCGTGGTCAAGCGGCTCGAGCAGGCGCTCGACGACCAGGACCGGATCTACGCCGTCGTGCGCGGCAGCGCGGCGAACCACAACGGCCGGCGCACGTCCCACATCAGCCGCCCGTCGGCGGCGGCGCAGGCGGATCTCCTCGCCCGGGCGTACCTCCGCGCCGGCGTCGACCCCGTCGACGTCGACTACGTCGAGTGCCACGGCACCGGCACCCGCGCCGGGGACCCACTGGAGGTCGACGCCCTGCGGGTGACGCTCGGCGGCCCGCGCCGGACCCGGACCCTCCGCCTCGGGTCGGTGAAGTCGAACGTCGGCCACACCGAGCCCGTCGCTGGGATCGCCGGCGTGGTCAAGGCGGCCCTCGCGCTGCACCACCGGACCCTCCCGCCGACCCTGCACGCCGAACGGACCAACCGCCGGATCGACTGGCAGGACGGCGCCCTGGCGCTCGCCCGCGCGGCCTCGCCGTTGGTGGACGCGGTCGCCGGGGTCAGCTCGTTCGGGGTCACCGGGTCGAACGTCCACGTCGTGCTCGCCAGCCCCGACCGGCCCCGGGAGCCTGGC
>JBEBJW010001607.1:0-1881 GCA_040079715.1 Myxococcota bacterium
CCCTCGCGTCCGCGCTGCTCGCCACCGCCGCGCCCACCGCCGCCCTCGCCGCCGGACGGGCCTGCCCGACCGACGCCGAGCGGGCCCGGTTCGGGGCGTTCCGCGACCGCCTCGCCGCCGCCGGGACGCCCGACGAGGCGAAGGAGCTCGCGCTGAACAAGGTGAAGGTCGCCCACCAGGCGATCGACGCCGCCGCCGGGATCGTGAAGGACGCCGACGGGATCGCGGAGGCGGACGCGAAGCTCGACGCGTTCGAGGCGCAGATCGACGCCGCCACGTCCCAGGACGAGGTGGCCGCCGCGTTCACGTCGCTCGGGGCCACCGCGGGGTCGTGTGACTACGACAAGGTCGAGATCGTGATCATCGTGATCGGGTTCGTGCTCGGGATCCTGCCGGGCATCCTGTTCCTGCTCCTGTTCTGCTAGGATCCCCAGCCCGTGCCCCTGCCCCTGCCGCTGCCCGTCCGGCCCTGTCCGTCCTGGTCGAGGTGGGACGTCCTGGAACCACGGCACCGTGCCGGCCCGAGGGCTCAGGGTGGGGCCCCCACACGAAGGGCACGGGCTGGGGCTCGGGGTTCGGCCCTACGCCCGGGCGGAGGCGTCGTCGAGGTGCGGGGCCCGGTCGACCTCCAGCGCCATCCGGACCGCCGACCGCGGCTCGAACGGGCCGTTCGGCAGGCCCCAGGCGTACCGATACCCCACGTCGCCGTTCGGCCACAGATCCATCGCGATCTCGATCCGGTACTGTGCCGGATCCCCGGGATCGCCCCGCCCGAACACCAGGGTGGCGATCGTGCCGGCGACGCCCGCCCCGTGCCGCCGGACGTGCCGGCCGCAGTGCGGTTCGTAGCCGTTCACGCTCCACAGACAGAGCGCGCCCGTCTCGTCGCGGGCGACCCAGCTCTGCTCCTCGTGGTACGTCGTGCCGTCGATCCCGGTCGCCCGGAACGTCCACCGGACGCCGCGGCCGAGCACCGACTCCACCGCCAGCTCGCCGTGGAACGGCTGGTCTTCGTGGTTGATCCCGTGCCCGCCGTACGTGCCGACGCGCGCGAGCAACAGATCGAGCTCTTCTGGTCCGGCCACCCGCGATCTCCCGGCGTCGATCCTAACATCGATGCCGGGAGACCGTCGGCTCACCCGACGCGGACCAGCCCGTCCAGCGGCGCCACCCCGCCCGGGAACACCCCGCGCAGCGCGCGCTCCGGCACCCGGAGGTGGTCGCGGAGGATCCCGGCGAACACCCGGCGCAGATCGGTGGTCGGGCGAAGGTCCCGGCCGTCGAGCAGCGCGCCGTCGTCGAGCCCGGGCCAGTCCGCGACCACCCGCCCGCCGGCGACCGCACCGCCCGCGAGCAGCGCGACCCCGCCAGTGCCGTGGTCGGTGCCGCCGGTGCCGTTCCCGCGGACCGTGCGGCCGAACTCGGTCGCCGCGACCACGACGGTGTCCGCCCACCGGTCGCCGAGCCCGTCGCGCAGCCCGGCGATCGACCGGGCGAGCCCGTCGAGCCCCTGGGTCAACGTCCGGTCCTGGGCGGTGTGGGTGTCCCACCCGCCCCGCTCGACCACCGCGATCCGCGGCCCGCCGTCGGCGGCGAGCATCCGCCCGAGCACCGCGGCGCCGTCCCCGTCGCCCTCCCGCTCGCGGTCGCCGTCCCCGTCTCCGTCGCGGTCCCCGCGGGTCCGGTCGCGCGGGGCCGCCGGCGGACGGAGCGGGGCGAGCAGCGCCTCGGTCTCGATCCCGGCCGCCAACGCCGGGCCGAGCACCGGGTCCCGGTCGAGCAGGGCGTGGACGTCGTCGAGCCACCGCGGATCGACGCGCGGGGCCCGGGTCGGATCGGCGCTGGTGGCGGGGGCGGCCCCGCGCAGGACCAGCGGGACCG
>JBEBJW010001608.1:0-1880 GCA_040079715.1 Myxococcota bacterium
GCTCGGCCTTCTCGTTGTTGAACACGCCCTTCACCGCCCCGGCGACCGCCTCCCACGCGACCTGCAGCGGCCCGTCGTGGTCTTCCTTCACGTCCTCCGACAGCTTCAGCACCTTGACCGACCGCAGGATCGGCTTGACGTACCCGGTGAACTTGCCGGAGTCGGCCGCGATCTCCGCGTACACGTCCATCCGACCCGACTCGACGTCGAACTTCGCGTACTTCTCGAGCAGGTCGTTCAGCTTGACCAGCGGCACGTCGTGCGCCTCGAGGTTCAGGTCGAACGTCGGCTGGTCGGCGAACGGATCGAACCGCGCCTGGAGCCGGACCGCGCCGTAGTCCATCACCTGCGCGGTGACCCAGATGTCGGCCGCCAGCGAGTCGGAGATGTCGGTCGAGTTGGTCAGGTTGGTGGCTTCGACCTCGACGTCCGACAGGTACACGTCGACCGGCGGCTTCGACTGGAAGCTCTGGTAGTGGACCTGCCCGTCGGTGACCGCGAACCGGTCGATCCGGAGCGGGAACAGATCGAGCACCACCTCGCGCCAGTCGGCGTCGGCGCCGGTCTGGTCGCCGCCCTTCTTCGGGCTGTCGACGAAGTTCACCTGCGGCTCGATCATCTCGATCTCACCGACCAACGCGCCGCGGATCAGCGACTTCCACGACACGGACAGGTGGACCGCCGGCGACGAGAACAGCGGCACCGGCGCTTCGCCCGTCGTGTCGCGGATCTCGATCGCCTCGACCACGTATGCCCCCCGGATCAGGGAGATGTCGACGTCCCCGATCGAGCCTTCGTAGTCCGGGTCGCGGTCGAGCACCCGGTTCACGTAATGCTGCACGATCGTCGGCAACGCCAGCCGGAGCGCGATCAGCGCCACCAGGAACACGATGCCGATCCCCACGAACCACCGCAGCCGTCGATGTCCTGCTTCACGCACGCGCTCCCCCTCTACAGTTGCATAGCCTTTCAGTTGCCTGAACGCACCTCCGACGGACCGGCGCAGGGGCCGAATCAAAATCCGACCGGGTGCGTTGCCTGTTTCAGCCAGCGCGTCATACGACTCCGATCACCGACCCGGAACCGGGTCAGCGACGTCGATCAGGACGCCGTTGCGCGCGAAACCACCCCGCGGGGGCCGTCACGGGCCGACGTCGGAGGCCACGTTTGTCGTTGCAAAACAACACCCGTACGACGCGAACCGCGGACCGGTCCCTCGCGCTCCGCCGGCGGCGGACGGGTCGGCCGAACCCGCCGGAGGGTCGGTGGACCCACGACGCCGGTGGGCGGACCAGCGCGGCCCGGTCGGCGTGGGCGCGCCGGTGCCGGGGGCGACGGTGGGTGCCGATCCCACCCCCGACCGATTCAGCAATCACCTTCTCGAGGAGTCATCGATGAACCACGAAGATCACGGACGGAACGGAACCGAGTGGCGGACCGGGCGTCAGGGCGGCGAGCGCGGCTACGGCCAGGGCTTCGGGCAGGAGCCCGACCGCGATCGCGATCGCGGCTGGGGCGGCCAGCAGGCCGGAGGGTTCGGCGGCTCGACCAGCTACGGCGGCGGGCAGGACCGCGGGTGGCAGCAGGACCGCAGCGGGCAGGACCGCAACCGCTACGGTAGCTCGGATCGCGGCTACGGCGGCCAGGACCGCGGCTACGGGAGCCAGGACCGCGGCTACGGCGGCGACCGGAGCTTCGGTGAGATGGACCGCGGGTACGACCGCGACTGGCAGGGCGGCGGATCGGACCAGGGCGGCAGCTACGGCCAGGGCGGCTACTTCCAGGGCGGATTCGGCGGCCAGGGCAGCTACGGTGGCTACGGTCAGTCCGGCGGCGGGTTCGGTGGCGGCTGGTCCGAGCGCGACCGCGGGATGTACGGC
>JBEBJW010001609.1:0-1879 GCA_040079715.1 Myxococcota bacterium
ACAGGCAGCAGGACAACGGAACAGCAGGCAGCGACAACTACAACCCGAAGTGGGGAGGTGTAGTTGTCGTCAAGGGGAGGTGTAGTTGTCGTTGCGCAGCCTCGCCCATCCCCGGAGCGTTCACAGATAGGAATAGCGTGAATGCCGTGTCCTCGCGATCCTCCGTCGAGTGCGGCACCCGGTCGGGATCGTGAAGCTTGTCGAGCCTTGCCAGCCACGCCTGAACCTCTGGGAGCAGAGCCACAAGCGCAAACACGTCGTCGTCGGTGAATTCGCGACTTCGGTCTTCGCCGTAGTGCATCGCGAGAACGGATAGCCGTACGACGGCTTCGTAGGTGAGGATGATGCCGTTCGGGTACCGCTCGAGCCACGCAACTGCCAGATCACGCGACTCACCGCGAAACCAGGTCTGGACTGCCCCAGTCTGAAAGGACCGAGCTGTCTCGCCGTAGGCATGGAGCATCGTAGACAGGTGGGCCAGCAGAACGACCGTTTCGTCCTTCGGCAGGGTGCGGAGGACGGCCAGAACGCCATCGTGGCCCAAGGTTGGCAGCGCCAGGTCATCGGGTGACGCGAAGAAGGCGATCCCCTGCGCCATGGCAAGCTCGGCGAGCCCATCTGGGAGGTCGCCAGCCATCAGGTAGTGCCCCCTACACAGTCTTGCACGCCATCGTGGGTCATCGAGCGATCCCGACGATCTGCGTCCCCTGACGCGACGCACCTCCCCTCCGCAGCAGCAACTCGATCGCGGCGACCATGGCCTCCGCCACCTTCTTCCCGACGCGCTGGATCCCGACCCGCCGTGCCGTCTCCCGCACCAGGTCCTCCTCCGGCAGCGACAGGCAGGCGTGCAGCACCTGCGCGGCAGCCGCCGCCAGCTCCTCCGGCGGGATCTCGTCGGCATCGCGCGGTTCCGAGCCCGGATCGCGGACCCGAGTCCAGGCGCTCGGCTCTACCCCCGCGGGCCACACGAACTCGCCATGCACCGAGATCCCGGTGGCGACCCTCATCACCTGCGCACGGACCCGCGCAGTCGCCTTCATCCCGCCGAACGCGGCCACCACCCGTCGGGCGAGCACGTCGACGTGGAGCGGAGCCTCCACCCGGACCACCTCAGCGATCACCCGCCGCAGCACCTGCTCGTACCGACGCTCGTACATCGACTCCGGATCGGCGCTGACCGGCTCGATCCGGGCGACCTGGTACGGGTCCGCCGGGGGCGCGACCACCGGCGCCGCGGCCTGGATCCGCACCGGTGCCGCTGGCTCCGCCGCCTTCTCCGGCGGCTTCGGAGGCGGCGCGGTCCGCGCGGACTCGATCGCAGTCGAGACGGCCTTCAGCAGCCGATCGATCTCCCGCTGCCGCTCGAACCACCAGTCGGTCGACCAGATGCGGTGGACCGTCCACCCCAGGCCCTCGAGGACCTGCTGCCGCAGCCGATCACGGTCCCGAGCGGTGGCCGCCGAGTGGTAGGCCGCGCCATCGCACTCGACGGCCAGCACGTACTCGCCGGGCTTGTCCGGGTGTGCGACGGCCAGGTCGATGCGGTACCCGCGGCACCCCACCTGGCAATGCACCCGGTAGCCGCTGCTCACCAGTACGTCGTGGACCTCGCGCTCGAAGTCGCTGTCGAACTCGCCTTCGGTGTTGGTCCCCTCCGCGGAGCGGGTCCCCTGGGCCTGCGCGTACTGCAGGAACTCCTTGAGTCGACGCGCCCCGGTCGCCTTGGTGCGGTTCAGGTCGATCTGGTCGGCCGAGAGCGAGGAGAACACCCGCAGCTTCTGGCGGGCCCGGGTCACGGCCACGTTCAGCCGCCGCTCGCCGCCCTCGCGGTTCAGCGGACCGAAGTTCATCGCCACCTTGCCGGAGTCGTCCGGAC
>JBEBJW010001610.1:0-1878 GCA_040079715.1 Myxococcota bacterium
GCCCCGCCGTGGGCGCACCCGCACCCGCCTGGCTCCTCCGCCGACGTCGGGGCCGGCGCGTCGCCCGGGTCGTCGGTCGGCGTCGTCGGGGTGGTGGTCGACGGCGTGGTGGGGTCGACGACCGCCGGCTCGAACCGGAGCGCCAGTCCGACCACGGTGGCCGATCGCGGGTAGGCGTTGGTGAGCTGGAACGTGTAGTCCCCGCCGTGGTCGACGGTCCAGGTGTGGGCGTAGCTGTGCACGGCGTACCGGGGATCGTCCGGATACGGCGCGACCGAGACCTCGACGGCCTCGCCGAGCACGTCCGCGTCGGTGATCCAGTCCTCGACCAGGAAGATCACCTCGTCGCCGTCGAACGTGGTGGTGAACTCGGCGTCCTCCCGGGTCCACCCGATGAACGGCTCGAACGCGCCCACCAGGCCGAGCGGCTCGGGCGGCGTGTCGAACGGGTACACGCCCAGGTCCTCGTACTGGACGTACGACAGGGTGAACGCGCCGCCGCCGTCGGGCACCGCGACCCGGTACTGCAGGTAGCCCGGGATCTCGCCGGCGGTCGAGTACTCGTACGCCCCGCTGACGAGCGTGTAGCGCCGGAACTCCTCGCCGGCGGTCGACAGCGCCACGTCGAGCACCGGCGGGCAGTCGAGCATCCCGCGGGCGTCCCACGCGTCCGACAGCGCGGCGGCCGCGTCCGCGCCGAGCTGGGCCTCGGTCTCCGCGAGCAGGACGTCGACCGCGTCGTCCCGGTGGGGCGTCTCCCCGATGATCGACAGGCTGTCGAGCACCACCCGGTCGAACGCCGCCGGGTCCGCCGCGGCTTCCCGCGCCGCCCACAGGCCCTGAGAGAACGGGAGGCTGTCCCAGTGCGGCTCGCCGTACTGCCCGGTCGCGCAGGTCGTGAGGCCCGACAGGTCGCGGACGAGGTCGGGGTCGTACCCGCCGACCGCGTACGCCGCCAGGGACGGACGCTGGTGGATCGCGGCGGCGAAGTAGTCCGCCAACCCCTCGTTCAGCAGGCTCGCGTCGCGCGACGGCCCGTACTTCGTGTTCCGGCTGTACGACGGCCCGGCCTGCGACTTGACCACGAAGTGCCCGAGCTCGTGGTGGATCACGTCGGCGTCGTACCCGAAGTCGGTGACCGATCCCTGGCCGAACACCAACGACGGCGCGATCCACGCGCCGTCGTAGGTCCGGTACCCGCCGGACGAGTACGCGTTGTCGTACGGATCGAGGGCCGAGTCCGGCTCGGACGCGGTCTCGGCGGTCGACCAGTCGGTGGCCCGGTAGTTGGTCGTCACCACCAGGTACGGGTCGAACGCCGCGAGCGGGGTCCACCCGAGCGCGTCGAACCAGTCGAGGCCTTGGTGGACGTTCCAGTACACCTGCGACGCGACGAAGTCGTCCTCGTCGCGGCCGGGATCGACCGGGTACGGGACCGGCTCGAACAGGTAGTCGCCGTCGACCGGACCGGCGGCCGGTTCGGGGCTGCAGACGTGGGCGTCGATCGCGACCGTGCCGTCGCTGTAGTTCACCAGCGCCCCGCGGTCGCGGCACTGGAGCATCACCAGGCGGTCGTCGGACAGCCCCCCGGAGGCCAACGGGAGGGTGACCTCGATCGGCGCGAGGTCGAGCACCGGGTTCTCCGGGTAGACCCGCGCCCGCGGCCCGACCGGCGGCGTGTGGCTCACCGCGCCGTCGTCGACCCGGAGCACCACCCCGGTGACCGCGTCGACCCACACCCGCGGCACCGCGAACCCGGCGCTCGGCCCCCTCGATCCGCCACACCTGGCGGAGCGCCCCGCCCTTCTACTTCCCCACGCCGTGGTTCGACATGCGGGGCACAGCCGAAATCCCGATCAGCGTAATCACCGACCCCGA
>JBEBJW010001611.1:0-1869 GCA_040079715.1 Myxococcota bacterium
CCCCTGGACCCACGACCACCCCCGACGGCAAGCTCCACCTCGGCGCGTTGACCTTCGCCGACCGCCTCCCCACCAACCTGCTGTTCGTCACGCTCGACACCACCCGCCGCGACGCGATCGGCCGGTACGCGGGCAACGGCGACACCCCGAACCTCGACGCCGTGCTGGCCGAGAGCTTCGTCCTCGACGACCACCGGTCCTGCAGCAACTGGACCGGACCGGCGATGACCTGCCTGATGAGCGGGCGGAACCCGATGGACAACGGGTTCTGGCCGTGGGCCGACGACCCGGAGGTCCGGAACTTCCCGCCCGACTCGTACCGGACCCTCGCGAGCCACCTGACCGACGCCGGCTGGGCGACGACCGTGGTCACGGCGAACGAGATCTACTCGTCGGACTACGGGATCGACGCCGGATTCGCCCGCGAGGTCCGCGAGGACTGGGTCCCGGGGCCGTGGGTGGTCGAGTCGGGGCTGGCGGAGGTCGACACGCTGCTCGCCGGCGCCGCGCCGTGGTTCCTCCAGGTCCACTTCATCGACCCGCACGGCAACTACTGCGCCCCCGAGGAGTACATCGACGGCGAGGCCCTGCCGGCCGACTTCGAGTACACCCCCGACGATCTGTGCGACGGCGACGAGTACTTCCCGGACCACGACTTCGAGTCGCAGCCCGAGCCGTGGCAGTCGGATCTGGTCGCGACGTACCGCGAGCTGTACGCCGGCGAGGTGCGGTACTGGGACGACTCGTTCGGCGACCTGTGGGCCGCGCTCGAGGAGAGGGGCGCGCTCGACGACACCCTGGTCGTGTTCGTGACCGACCACGGTCAACAGTTCTTCGAGCACGGGGGGCACGGGCACGGCCTGTACCTCGGGTCGGAGGAGAACCGCTCGACCGCCGCGTTCTGGGCGACGAACCTCGAGCCCGGCAGCTTCACCGAGCCGACGATCCACCAGGACATCACCGAGACCCTGTTCGAGGCGTACGGGATCGTCCCGCTGCTGCCGACCACCGGGCTGCTGATCGGCACCGCGCCGCCGGATCGTGCGCTGCGGGCGATGAACTACAAGAGCTTCGCCGACGGGCCGCACCTGTCGATCGTCAAGAATGACCGGCAGCTCCTGTACGATTGGTGGGGCGGCAAGGATCTGTACCGGTTGGACACAGACCCGGGCGCGCTGGTCGACGTGTACGACCCGACCGATCCCGACGTGATCGACCTGTGGACCGACATGAACGCGTGGATCGACGACGTGCGCGCGACCTGGACCCACCTCGAAGAGCCGACCTACGCCTGGCCCTGAGGGTTTCGTGGGGTCCCACCCTGAGATACATCGCGGGTACCCGCCGGAGGCGCGACGATGAAGTGGGATCGTGGTCACCAGAGCGACGACGTGGTCGACGCCCGCGGGCGCGCGGCCCCGGCGAGGACGAGCGGCGGGGGCGTGTTCGCGCTGTTCCGCATCGCCTCGATGTTCGGGTGGAAGGGGATCGTGGTCGCAGCGCTGCTGGTCGGCGCGGTGTTCGTCTGGTCGAGCGTCCAGCCAGCGCTGGTCGGGCCGACCCCCACCACCCCCGCGAGCGACGAGTCGCTGCAGTTCTCGTCGTTCGTGCTCGACGACGTCCAGAACACCTGGGACCAGCAGCTGAAGGGGTACCAGCACACGAAGCTGATCGTGTACCGGAACGCGACCCGCACCGGCTGCGGGTACGGGGCCGCGGCGACCGGGCCGTTCTACTGCCCCGAGGACCAGCAGGTGTACATCGACCTGTCGTTCTACGACGAGCTCGCCCAACGGTTCGGCGCCCCCGGCGACTTCGCGCAGGCGTACGTGATCGCCCACGAGGTCGGTCACCACGTCCAGCACCTGC
>JBEBJW010001612.1:0-1866 GCA_040079715.1 Myxococcota bacterium
GGGTGAGCACGCGGCCCCGTATCCAGGTTACGCACGTCAGCCATGGACAACCGCGCCCTGGTCGTCGGGTTCACCTGGGTCGACGGGGGCGTGCGCCTCCGCTCGTGGACCGGCGAGCCGCCCGCGTTGGAGGTCCGGCCGCTCGCCGGCGCGCTGTCGTTCCGGATCCTGCCGGGGCGGCACTGCACCGGCCGCAGCGACGGGTCCACCCTCCGGATGTGCCCGGATCGCGCGCTCGCCACCCGCGGGTCGACCTGCGAGGCCTGCGCGGCCCGCGACGCGTTCCGCCCGTGCATGATGTGCGACGGCACCCGGTGCCCGCGCCTGACGCCCGAGATGCAGCGGTACTGCCGGCAGCCGCACCACCTGTACCTCGCGTGCTTCGGCGACACGACGATCAAGGTCGGCACGGCGTCGGACCCGCGACGCACCCAGCGGATCATCGAGCAGGGCCCGCTCGCCGCCGCCCGGGTCGCGGTGGCGCCCGGCCCGACGATCAAGCAGATCGAGCACCTGCTGGCCGAGGCGGGGTTCAGCGAGACGATGCGCCGCGCGCGGAAGACCGTGCTGATCCGCACCTCGATGACCGAGCCCGAGGCCCGGGCCCTGGTCGAGGACGCCGCGTCCGGGCTGCCGGACGTGCTGCCGCGCGGGTACCACGCCCACCTGCACCCGCCGCAGTTCGTCGAGCAGCCGGCGTTCGCCCGGGAGAGCCGGACCCGCCCGGTGAACGAGCTCCGGATCGAGGACGATCGGGTGGTCGAGGGCACGATCGTCGGCGCGGTCGGCCACGTGGTGTTCGTCGAGGATCGCGACGGGTGCTTCGCGCTCGACCTGGGCGAGCTGAAGGGCCGCCGGATCGAGTGGGATCCGGTCGGTCCGCGGCGGCGCCCGGTCGCCCAGCTCGGGCTGTTCTGATACCTCCGCCAGGTGACCCAGGGGGCGAGCGTGTCGACGTTCCAGGACGCGGCGGTGTGGATCACCGGCGGGGGCTCCGGCCTCGGCCGCGCGATGGCGCTGGAGTTCGCCCGCCAGGGGGCCCACGTCGCGGTGTCCGGCCGCCGGCTCGAGCCGCTGGAGGACGTGGCGGCCGAGATCGAGGAGCTCGGGCGGACGGCGGTGATCGTCGAGTGCGACTGCACCGACGAGGCGCAGGTCGAGCGGGCGGTCGCGGCGGTGGTCGAGAAGTTCGGCCGGCTCGACGTGGCGGTCGCGAACGCCGGGTTCTCGGTCAACGGCCGGGTCGAGTCGCTGTCGGCCGACGACTGGCGCCGCCAGCTCGACATCAACGTGGTCGGCGCGGCGATCACCGCCCGCCACGCGATCCCGCACCTGATCCGGAGCGGCGGGCGGTTCGCGCTGGTCGGCTCGGTGTCGGGCGTGGTGTACTTCCCGGGGTTCGCGGCGTACCAGGCGTCGAAGGCGGCGGTGCTCGCCCTCGGGCGGACGATGGCGATGGAGCTGAAGCCGCACGGCGTGTCGTGCACGGTGCTCCAGCCGGGGTTCGTCGCGACGGACATCGCCCGGGTCGACAACCAGGGCCGGCTCGACCCGACCCGCGGCGATCCGCGTCCGGCCTCGCTGATGTGGGAGGCGGAGCCGGCGGCGCGGAAGATGGTCGGCGCGATCGCGCGGCGGAAGGTCGAGTACACGTTCACCGGGCACGGGCGGATCGGGGTGTTCCTCGGGCGGCACGCCCCGTGGCTGATCCAGTGGCTCGGGCCGCGGGTGGCGCCAGCCCGGCGGTGAGGGGCGACCGCGAGCTCGGTTGATTCCCCCTCGCCCCCGCATCGGGGGAGAGGGCCGGGGTGAGGGGGCTGATCGGCGCCTACCTCCCGTACTGGAGGCTCGTCCGATCCTCCACCC
>JBEBJW010001613.1:0-1865 GCA_040079715.1 Myxococcota bacterium
CGGGGTGCGGTTCGTCGCCCTGCGCGAGGCCCGGTCGGACGTCGAGCGGTGGAACGAGCAGATCTCGCTGCTCGCCAACGCGGAGGGCGCGCGGCTGCTGGCCTCCCTCGGCGACGTGCCCGGGGTCGAGCCGATCTACCGGGTGGTCGAGCCGCCGACCCCGGCCCAGCTCGACGGGCTCCGCGCCACCTCCGACGCGGTGATCGCGGCCCACGGGCTACCGGACGCCTGGCGGTGGGCGGTCGACGAGCCGCTCGCGGACTGGCTCGCGCGCCTGCCGGACGACCCGGTCGCGTCGGCGTTGCACCGGGCGGCGATGCTGGTCGGCGGGGCGGCGGTGTACCAGCCGACGCCGGGACCGCACGCCGGGGTCGGCGTCGACGTGTACGCGAGGTTCACGGCCCCGATGCGCGAGGTCGTCGGGGTGTTCCTCCACCGGGAGCTGCTCGACGGGCTGGGCGGGGTCCGCGGCACCGACGGGCTCCGGGACGAGGTGATCGCCGCCGCGTCCCGGCACCGGCGGCTCCAGCGCGACGTCGACCGGGCGGTGAACGAGCTCGTGCTGGACCAGTTGTTCGCCGACGATCTGTCGGCCGACCGCGTTCGGACCGCGGTCGTGATGGGGCTGTCCGCCGACAAGGTCCACGTCACCCTCGACGACCCGCCGATCGACGCGAAGGTGTACCTCGCCCACCACCCCGACTGGACCGTCGACGGCGTGTCGGTCCGAGACGGATCCGGCGTCCGGTTCCGGGTCGGCGACGCAGTGTCTGCGCGGGTGATCGGCCGAATCGGCGAGCGGTGGGCGCTGGGCCTCGGCGCCGCCGGACCCGGATAGGCTGCGCCCGGAGGTGGAGATGTGGCTCGCGCTGTCGATCCTCGGGTGTGACCTGTCCGGACCGGAGGCGCCCGCGCCGGTGGCTGCGCCGGCGCCTGCGAACGACCCGGAGCCCGCGGAGCGCGCTGGACGCGGCCACCGGGGGAAGCGCGGCGGGTCGACCGACGGCTGCCCGCCCGGCAAGGTCGCGTTCCAGACGACGTCCGGCACCGTCACCGGCCTCCGCGAGGTGGTGAAGGCGCTCGATCCGATGACCCACGGCGAGGACACGGACTACGCGCTCACCCCCGGCACGGTCCTGCCGTGCGCGGTCGACCTGCGGCCGGTCGCGTTCCACGACGACGCGATCGACCGGGTGATCGCCACCGCCGACGGGCGCGGGTTGCTGTTCAGCGCGGGCACCGGCTCGATCCGCGGGATCCAGATCCTCGACCTCGACACGGGCCGCGTGTGGTCGGGGTCGGCGCTCACCGCGCCCGAGGCCGACGGCGACGGGATCGTGGTCCGGAACCTCGGCGAGGCGCTGCCGCCCGACCAGTGGCCGGCGGACTGCGACCCGAAGCTGAAGGGCCAGATGGGCTGCACCGCGTGGACCGAGATCCGGTGGTCCGAGGGCACCGCGACTCCGACCGGGAAGTCCGGCGGCGTGATCACCGAGTGAAGCGCGTCGTCCGGCCGTACCGCTGGCGGGTCCGTTCGCCGCGCGGGTACACCGTGGCTGGAGGATGACGATGAACCAGGTTGTTCGCGGGGTGGTCGCGGTGGGGGCGGCGGTGACGGCGGTGGCGTCAGGGTGCACCGGGACGTCCCCGACCGACGACACCGGGCTCGACGACGTCGGCGCCGCGGTGTCCGATGTCCGGGCGGTGGTCGAGGTCGAGGTGATCCCGGAGTCCGAGGACGTCCACGGCACGGTCGTGCTGTTCCAGGACCCGGTCGAGGTCGCGATCGCCGACGCGCCCGGGGTGGCGGCGTGCGGGGAGGGGCCGCTGGCGCTGTTCGACGCGTCGGGGACCCAGGTGGACAT
>JBEBJW010001614.1:0-1860 GCA_040079715.1 Myxococcota bacterium
CCCGCACGCGCCCACGCCGAACACCCGACGGGGCACCAGGTCCGACCGGAACGCCGTGCGCGCGAGCCGCGGTCCCAGCCTGCGGACCGTCATCCGTGCTTCTCTGCGATGTTCGCCGGGATCTTCACCGTGCACTGAATCGAGGGCCCGAGGCTACACCCCTCCCGAGAGACGAAGCGAGTTGGCCGGCGTGGGATCACTGGAAGTCCTCCGGGGTCCACGTCCAGGTACCTGGCCCCTCGCAGATGACATCGATTCGCGGACCCCACACCAACATCCCGGTCAACGCTCCGGTGGGATCGCAGCAGTACTTCGCCTCGTCCATTGCAGACAGCGGGCCGTGACTGTCAGCCTGGATCGACAGCAACGCCCCAGTGATCGGTTCGAACAACACGTTCCTGACGTTCCACCAGTTGTGGGTCGCATCGAGCCAGTGAGGCTCGAGCGCCCAATGTAGTTGGTCGTAGGATCCACCGTTCCCATCGACACAGTGTTCGGCGATCACCGTGCCCTCTGCAGGCCGCGGAACCAGATCCGTGGCACCGGTCAACCACCCCGAGACCTCGAGAAACTCCACGAACGGCGGGCACCAGGCAGGTCGAGGTCTGTCGGCTCGATCGGGGAACAGCGCGACGCAGGCCTCCGCGAGCGGTTGGATTGCCGAGCAGGTGTTGCCCTCCAGCTCGCCCTCGGCGTTCGGCCCGAGATTCGCGACACAGCCGAATGCGGAGCCGGAATTCGGTACACGCACCAAGCATCCGCCGATCGGGTCGCTGTCAAACTCACTCCACACAAGGCCCGGCGTGTCACCATTCGGACACTCATGAGTCGGTTCCGACTCTCCGCACCCCGACGTGAACATCCACGGTGTCATGTGTGAATCCAATCGGCACTAAGGAATTTGGCATTCCCTTTGCGCGGACAGCTCGGGCCGGAGAACCTGCACGTATACCGCTCGTGAATCGCCCACCGAAACGTGTTTGCTGCCATCTTCTGAATCGCCCAGCAGCTCCATGAATCGCTCGCGGCATTGGTTGGTCGCAGGTCCGAGTCAAACCCGTGAAACCTACCATTCTCGGCAGCTAGAACGTGGATCTGCTCGTGAATCATCACGGTCGCGAGCTCGGTGATCGCACACAGCGCCGACGCCGGGTCCTCCAGCGCCCCGTCGCTCGGGTGCAGCGCCTCGTGCATCTGGTCGATCCGATCGATCCACGTCGGATGGCGAAGCGGGATCACGGGTCCGACGCCGCCATTCTCCACGACTTCCAGCACATCGGTGGCGCCACCGAGCGCAGACCGCATCGGTCCCTGCTCTTCCCCGGTGTACTCCGACCCGTGGTCGCCCGGACCGAACGGCGGTTCGACGAGGATCTCCCCCACCACCGGATCCTCGTGGAACGAGTGGAGCACGTACACGTAGGTGGCCTCGAGCGCCGCTCCGTCGAACGCGTCCACTACGGCGTCGGCCAGTCCGTCCACGTCCGCGAACGAGTACCCGACCGGGTACGGGTCCGGGCTTCGGTCTGAGGTCACCGGCAGCTCCGGCGGCGCGATCCCCGTCGCGAATGCCAGCGAGGACAGCCGGCCCGACAGCCGCACCGACCAGCGCACCAGGTCGGCGTTGTCGCGCAGCAGCGCCAGGGCGCCGTTGATGAACGTGTGCTCCCGGTTGGTGAGCTGGTACGTGGGCTCCAGCAGCTTCCAGTTCGCGAAGATGGTCCGGCTCGCGGTGGTCAGCACGAACGTCGGCACCGACTCCGCCGCGGACGCCCGCTCGCCCGCCGTCGGGAACACGCACGGCCGGGCATCGACGCACGGCGGGTTCACCCCGACGTCCGGCCACCGCCGGTTGGCGAA
>JBEBJW010001615.1:0-1859 GCA_040079715.1 Myxococcota bacterium
GTCGAGGGTCGCGAGGGCGGCGCGCGCCACGGACGCCGCGAGCGCCGGCTGATCGTCGCGGACCAGGCGCTCGGCGAGCAGCAGGCCGGCCGCGATCCGGGCCGACGGGGGGCGGACCGGGGTCGCCTCCGGGGCGGCGGCGTCGACCGGGTCGAACAGGCGGGCGACCGGGATCGTGCGGTCCCCGCCGGCGACGATCGCCCCGAGCAGGCGGGAGATCCGCTCGGGGTCCGGCCCGACCACGATCGCCGCTGCGCGGTCGATCGCCGCCAGCGCCGGCCCGATCGCGCCGGCGGTCGCGTGGGCCTCGGCGTGGACGAGGTGGAGGGCCGCGGTGGCGACCGCTCCGTCGGCAGGCTCCGCCGGGGCGAGCGCCTGACCGCGCGCGAGGGCGATCCGGGCCCGCAGCCACACGGCCACCGGGTGTTCGGCCGGGATCCCGTCGGCGGCCTGCTCGGCTTGCGGGAGTCGCCACCCGTGGATCAGCGCGGCGGCGATCCACGCGGCGCCGAGTGCGGGATCCGCGGGGTCCACCGTCAGGGAGCGGGCGGCGAGCGCGGCCTCGTCGGTCCGCCCGAGGTCCCGCAGGGCGCGGATCCACCCGATCCGGGTCGGCCGGGCCCACGAACGAGCCGCCCCGGCCTCGTCGAACGCCGCGAGGGCCTCCCGCGCACGCCGCTCGCGGTCGCGCGGATCGCCGTCGTCGTCGGGCCGGAGCCACCAGCCGCGCGACAGCGCCCACAGCCGCCGCGGCCCGCGGATCCTGCCCCCGTCGTCGACCACCACCGACATCCCGAGCCGGACGATGTGGGTCATGGGTCCCTCCCCGCGGGTATACGTCGGAGGGCGCCCGGGTGTTGCGCGGGTCGCGACACCGGATACGGGGCGGACATCGGGGGCGTGGCGGAACTGGTATACGCGCGCGATTCAAAATCGTGTGGTGAACAACCTTGAGGGTTCGAGTCCCTCCGCCCCCATCCCTGCCCTGGCCGTCTCCGACGTGGCTCACCCCGGCCGCGGCAAGCGGTACCGATCCCGGCTCCGCCCGTCCGGGAACGACGGCCGATCGACCACCGTGCCGCCGAGCCGGACCACCAGCCGCCGGGCGTCGACGTTGTCGTCGTCCAGGTACGTCTCGACCGCGTCCCACCCGAACCCGCGGTACGCGTGATCGATCGCCGCTCGCGAGGCCTCGGATGCGATCCCGGACCCGCGGGCGCTCGGGATCAGCCACCAGGTGAGCTCCCGCGGCCAACCGAGACCCTGCCAGAACCCACACACGCCGACCAGCGCGCCGCCTCGATCCGCGCGCTCGATCATCCACACCCCGAACCCCTGGAGGTGCCAGAACCCGATGTCGCTCGCCAACCGCGCCCACGCCTGGGCGCTCGTCAGCGGACCGTTGTAGTGACGCGACGCCTCGGGGTCGGTGTAGAACGCGTCGTACATCGGGGCGGCGGACCGGTCCGGGACCCTCAGCACCAGTCGCTCGGTGCGCAACGTGACCATCGACGGAGGCTAACCGGTCGTCGGGCCGATCACCCGGCCGGCGGACGCCGCGCGATCCGGCTACGAAGGCGCCGGGGGGAACCCGTGAAGGCGCTGCACCGACCGGATCTGTTCTGTTGGTCCACGTTCGACGAGAGCCGGAACCTCGACTTCCACAGCTATGTCGTCACACGGCCGGCGGGGACGGTGGTCGTCGATCCGCTGCCGATCGGTCCGCACGACCTGGCGCACCTCCGGTCGCTCGGGCCGGTGCGGTGGATCGTCGTCACGAACAGCGATCACACCCGCGCCGCCGCGGCCCTCGCGGCAGAGACCGGCGCCCGGACGTGCGGACCAGGTCTCCGGTGATC
>JBEBJW010001616.1:0-1844 GCA_040079715.1 Myxococcota bacterium
GGGCGGGGGCGCTCGCGGTCGAGCCGGCGGGGGACACGTCCGGGCGCAGATCGTACGGCTGGTCGGTCGCGGACTCGATCGCCCGGAGGGTCCGGTGCTCGATCACCTCGGTCACGTGCGGGTACCCGGTGACCTCGCGCAGCCACCGGATGCGGGTGTCGACGTCGGACACGCGCTCGTCGCCGCGGGCCACCGCGCGGTGGATCGTGATCGCGAGCTGCGACCCGAACCCGGCCGCGAGGCGGATCGCGTACCGGAACGGCCGGCGCTCGCCGCGGGACAGGGTGAGGTCGCCGAGCTGCTCGTCCGGCTCGGCGAGGTTCGCGACCGGCGGGACCATCCCGTACTGGAGGCCCTTCAGCACGACGCCGTCTTCGATCCCGGCGCCCATCGGGTGGCCGGTGAACCCCTTGGTGTTGGTGACGACGATCTCGCGGGCCGCCGGGCCGAACGCGCGCCGGAGCGCCTCGATCTCTGCCGCCGCCGAGCCGCCGCGGGCCGGGGTGTACGTCTCGTGCGACATGAAGAACGACTGGCGCGCCATCTCCGCCGGGGTGGTGCCCTCGGCGCGGCACACGTCGTCGATCAGCCGCTTCATCACCGACGCGATGTGCTCGACGTCGAGCCGGGTGCCGTGGAACGCCGAGTTGACGATCAGCGCCCCGAGCTGGCGGGCGAGCGGGACCACCCCGCGGGCCCAGCACGCGGCCTCGGACTCGACCACCACGCCGACCGCGCCCATCCCGAGGATCAACCCGTGCCGCCGCCGATCGAACGGCAGGGCGGCCTCCTCGACCACGTCGTGGGTCGACGCGGCGCCGGCGGCCATGAACCCGCCGCCGATCCACGGCAGCAGGGCGTCGCTGGTCACGTCGTCCGCCCCGACCACGATCACCCGCTCGCACCGGCCGGTCCGGATCCAGTCCTCGGCGAACGCGAGGGCCTGGGTCGACGAGGCGCACGCGGCGTTCACCGCGGCGTTCGGCCCGCGGGCGCCGATCAGCTGGGCGAACTGGCTGTGGCCCATCGCGAGGACCTGGAACAGGAACCGGCGGTCGAACCGGCCGTCCTTGTCCTGCCCGTTGTTCGCGAGGTGCCGGGCGAACATGTCGTACCCGGGGAACGCGGACCCGAACACGACCCCGGTGCCGTCGCGGAGCGCCTCGGGCAGACCCCAGCCTTGCGGGACTCGCTTGCCGTTCGCGGTGGTCTTGTAGGTCCGGACCAGCGGGATCCCCGCGTCGCGCAGGGCCTCGATCCCAGCGGCGAACGCGAGCTTCGTGCTCACGTCAAGCGCGCCGACCAGCTCGGCGTCGATGTCCCAGTCGGTCAGGTCGAACCCGGACTCGATCCCGGCGAGCCGGATCACCTCCGACGCCTGCTTGACCGGGAGGAACGAGCCCTGGCCGGTCCGCGGGTCCTTCACCAGCCGGACCAGCCCGAGGTCGAGGAACGCGTCGGCGCGATCGCCGATGTGCCCGATCCGGTTCCGGCCGGTGAGGATCTGGACGAAGTTGTCGGCGCCGAACACGTCGGTCCCGCCCGGCAGGCCGATCGCCGTACCGGAGCACACGATCGCGAGGGTCGGGTCGGCCGGGAACGGCTGGCCGGGGAGGTGCGGCGCCTTCGACGGCGGCGACACGACCGCTGGGGGCGGCGGCGGGCTCGACGGACGCGTCCCTGCCGCGGATGCAGGCGCAGGGCGGGCGGCGCTGGCGGCGCTGGCGGCGTCGAACGCGGCCCGCAGGAGGCCCTGGACCGCGGGGAGCAGCGCGCGGGCGAACGCCTCGCCGTCGAGCCCGTCCACGCCGGCCTTCGCGGCCTGGGTCAGGAAGGTCGACACG
>JBEBJW010001617.1:0-1839 GCA_040079715.1 Myxococcota bacterium
TCTGCCGTCGGCTCGCCGTCCTCGACGCGATCGTGTGCCCGGAGTGGGAGCTCCGGTACTTCAGCTTCGATCGGCGGTGGGACGCGGCTGCGGCTCAGCGCCTCGGCTCGATGCGCGACGGGTGCGTCGACGAGTGGTTCGCGGTGTTCCAGGGTTCGAGCGTATTCCTGCGCGGGTTCGCCCACGAGGCCCCGCTCCGGAACCCGCCCGGGCTGTTCGACGGCGTCCCGGACGCCCTCGCCGCCTTGGTCACCGAGCCGGCGTTCGGCGACGACGCCACGTTCTGCGTGTGGAACACCGGCGACGGCTGGCGGCGCGGCGCGCACGCGATCCCCGAACCCTCCGACGGGACGGAAGACGATCCCGACGGATCCGCGCGCCTGCTCGCGATCCTCGTCGACGACCCGATCGCGTGGAAGCACCACGCCGACGGGTACCACGAGCTCGACGTCCCGCTCGGGCCGGTCGCCCGGGTGTACCGCGACGAGCCGCTGACGCCGGAGCTGGTGGCGGCGATCGCCCCCGAGGCCACGCTCGCCGCCCTCGCCGACGACCTCGACGAGATCGGTTGGCCGATCGCCCCGTGACGCGCATACGACCGGTCGCGGAGGTGTCGATGTCCGGTCCCCAGCTCTCGGTCCACCTGTCGTACGACGGGACCTGCGCCGAGGCGTTCGCGTTCTACGCGTCGGTGTTCGGGGGAACGCCCCGGATCCAGACCTACGGCGGCTCGCCGATCGCCGACCAGACCCCGGAGATCGACCGGGGACGGGTGATGCACGCCGCCCTGTCGCTCGGCCGCCAGGAGCTGATGGGCGCCGACGCCACGTCGCAGATGCCGTTCACCGGCTCGACCGGGTTCGCCGTCAGCGTGAGCTGGCCGTCGATCGACGAGGCGCGGCGGGTGTTCGACGCGATCGGGAAGGGCGGCAAGACGGTGATGCCGTTCGATCGGACGTTCTGGACCGATGGGTTCGGGATGGTCACCGACCGGTTCGGGATCCTGTGGATGGTGAGCTGCGACGGACACCCCGCCGACGGATAAGCCGCCGCGCGGGAGGCGCGATGGGGTTCCGGGGTCGGCTGGGCGTGGCGTGCGCGGTGGTGGCGTCGCTCGGGTGCGCGGGGCTGCTCCCGGTGGACGCCGCGGGGCTCGCGCAGATCGAGCAGGCGTTGCCGAACGCCGCGCCGGACCACCAGTTCACGTTCCTGTTGCGCGGGGCCGCCGAGGCCGGCGTGGTCCGGTTCGGCTGCGCCGATGGCCTGGGGGCGGTGGGCGACCTGGACCCGTCTCAGCGCCAGACGATCCTGGCCGCTGCGCTGTCGGACTGGACGGCGATGTGCCCGAAGACCTGTGCCGGCGACCTCACCCTGTTCGCGGCGAGGTCTCCGGCCGAGCGGTCGACCGCGGTGCTCGCCGCGTGCGACGCCGCGGGCCCGGATCCGGTGTTCGGCGGGGCGCTGGCGTCGCTCCGGCCGTCGATGGCGCCGCTGGACTACCTCGTCGCGCGGATGGTGATCGAGCGCGCCGATCAGGCCTCGCCGACGTTCGCGTCGCTCCACCCGCAGCTCGCGGTCGGCGTGGTCCTCGCGGGAGCGCCGCCCGCGGAGCCCGAGCGGACCGAGGGCACGGTGACCGCGGTCCCGCCGGTCGACCCGGCGGCACTGTCCGGAGCCATCGACGCGATCCGCGCGTGTGGCCCGTCCGCGCAGGTCGCGCACCGGGTGGTGGTCGACCCGACCGGCGCGGTGGCCGCGGTGGCCGGGTCCAACGGGTGCGTCACGTCGGCGCTGTCGGCGCTGACCCTGCCCGCGGCGGCGGGGTACACCGTGATCGAC
>JBEBJW010001618.1:0-1839 GCA_040079715.1 Myxococcota bacterium
ATGCTCGGGGCGTACGCGCTCGACGGCGACGCCGTGGACGTCCCGCTCCCCGGCGGGTGTCCGATCCAGAACGCGGCGATCGAGGGCGACCACGCCGACGACGGGCTGCGGGCGATCGCCCTCGCCGCGATGTCCGACTGGCGCGGGTGGATCGAGCGCCTCGTCGCGGGCGGGATCGCGTCGGGGGAGCTCCGCCCCAACGTCGACCCGGTCGAGGTCAGCGCGGTGGTGGTCGGCGGCCTCGAGGGCGGGGTGATGCTCGCCCACCTGTACCGGTCGCCGGAGCCGCTCGCGGCCGCGGTCCGACGCCTCCGGGCGTTCGTCGACGCGCTGGAGGCGCCTTGATCCTGTACCGGTGGTTCGTGGAGCGGACGATCCGGCGGGCGTTCGCGGCGCTGAACCGAGGTGACACCGGGCCGATCCTCGCCGGGTTCGCGTACCCGGTCGAGCACGGGTTCTCCGGCGATCACGCGCTCGGCGGCGTCCGCACCACCCGCGCGACGGTCGAGGCGTGGTACGCGCGGCTCCGGCGCGTGTTCCCGGACCTGCGGTTCGAGCTCGACGCGGTGGTGGTCCGTGGGGCGCCGTGGGCGACGGTCGCGGCCTGCAGTTGGACCGATCGGTTCACCCTCCCGGACGGGCGGATCGACGGGAACCGCGGGGTCCACCTGCTCCACCTCCGGTGGGGCCGGGTCACCCGCCTGTGGGTCCACTGCGACACCGACCGCCTGGTGCGGCTGCTGGGCGAGATCCGGGACCTCGGGGTCACCGACGCAGGGCTGCCGCCGATCTCCGACCGGTGATCCCCACCCGGGTGTATCCAAAATCGCCTGATTCTCACCATGATCCGCCAAACAATCCACCAGGAAAATCAGCCTGATTACTTGATACTTCAGCACGTCGTCCGGGTGATTCGTATCCCATTCGGATACGAAACGTCGCGCTCGCAGGTCGCCTCCAGGGTCCGGACCGGTGATGACTGGAGTGTGAGCGGCGACGCTCCGGGAGACAACGACAATGCGCAACACGATGATGATGATGGCGGCCCTGTTCACGTTCTCGCTGGTCGGGTGCGACGACTCGCGCGGGCTCGGCGTCAGCGGCGCGGATGTGTCCCGGGGTGGCGCCGACGATCTGGGCGGAGCCGAGCTCGGTGACGACAACGGGAACGACGGCGTCGAGGCCGGTGACGACAATGGAACCGGCGTCGAGGCCGGCGACGACAACGGCGACGACGGCGTCGAGGCCGGCGACGACAACGGAACCGGCGTCGAGGCCGGCGACGACAACGGGGCGGGCGCGGACGACACCGGCGCCGAGGCCGGCGACGACAACGGCGGCGGCAACGACGACACCGGCGCGGACGACCGGTAGGCCGCTCCTCCCTCTTCCCCCTTCGACACCACCTCAGTTCACGACCTGGAGCCTGCCATGCGCACCTCGATCACCCTCCTGACCCTCCTGTGGACCCTGTCGGCCGGCTGCGACGACTCCCTCGGCCTCGGCCTCGCCAACGGCGACGCCTCCCGCCACGGCGTCGAGCTCGGCGACGACAACGGCAACGACGGCGTCGAAGCCGGCGACGACAACGGCAACGACGGCGTCGAAGCCGGCGACGACAACGGGAACGACGGCGTCGAGGCCGGCGACGACAACGGCGACGACGGCGTCGAAGCCGGCGACGACAACGGCGCGGGCGCCGACGACACCGGGGCCGACGACACTGGCGACGACGGGGCGCGGCACGGCGCCGACGACCCCGCCGGGCACCACGGCGGGCAGGGCGGCCACGGCGGCCACGGCGGCGACGACCCGGTCCCCGGGTAGCCCTTCCCGTAG
>JBEBJW010001619.1:0-1838 GCA_040079715.1 Myxococcota bacterium
CTCGAGCGCGTGGAACGCGGCGCCGAGCCCGCACTCCTCGCCGAGGGCGTTGGTGCCGAGGGTGGCCATCGCGGAGAACACGTCGATCGGGTCGACCGTCTCACCGTCGATGTACAGGTACCCGCCGGCGCCCTGGAGCGAGCCGTCGTGCGACGGGTTCACCACGTCGGTCGAGATGACGCCGATGTGGTAGTCGAGGCCCGAACCGACGAAGTAGTCGGCGAACGCGGGGAAGTTCTCGATCAGCGTGCGCTGCTCGTTCCCCATCGAGCTCGAGTTGTCGATCGTCCACAGTACGTCGACCTTCGGGACGGTGACCTGGACGATCCGATCGGTCCACTCGGGGGACGCGAGGTCCTTCGGGTGCGAGTCGGGGTACGCGGGCACGTCGTTGACGAGGGCGCTCTCGCTGCCACACCCGCCTCCGATCGCGCCGCCTCCGATCGCGAGCGCAGCCGCGAGGATCCACCACTGCCGCGGCATCGACACCCCCGCGCCATATTAGCCGGTCGGGTCGTCGGACGTCACCGGGTTCGAACGGCGCAGATCGCCTGGGTGACCGACCCGCCGCCGGACGAGGTCGAGAGGCCGTGGTGGTACGCGCGGACCTCGAGCGGTCCGCGCACCGCCTCGAGCAGCTCTCCCGGGCGGAGGTGGAACGCGGGGTTCGACGGCCGGCCCGGGTGCCCCTCGGCGAACGTCTCGATCAGCAGCGCGCCGCCGGGCGCGACCGCGTCGATCAGGGCCGGGAACAGCGGTCGCCACAGGTAGTTCGTCACCACCACCGCCGAGAACGTCCGGCCGGGGAGCGGCCACGGCCCGGCCTCGAGGTCGGCGGTGACCCGCTCCGCGTCCGGTCGGCCGGCGAGGTCCTCCACCCCCTGGAGGTCGCGATCCACCAGGGTGACGGGGTGCCACCGGTCGAGGAACCACCGCCCGTGCCGCCCGCCGCCGCAGGCCAGGTCCAGCACCGGCCCCGGCGGCACCAGCCCGCTGTGTCGGCGGATCCACAGCGACGGCCGGTCGATTGAGCGGAGGGCCGCGGGGGGCCGATCCCGCCAGGTCTCGGCGTCGACCGCCAGCGCTGCGGCCCACAGGTGGGCGCACGGCTCGGCCGGCTGGGTCTGGAGGCAGGTGCAGCCGATCGCGCCGTCCGACGGGAGCGTCACGTCGAACCACCGACCGTCGAACACGTTGGCGTACGCGACCCGCAGGGCCTCGGGGTGGGGCCCCCCGACGGCCTCCGGGGCGTCGGAGGACGGCGGGTGGGTCCGGACCGCTCCGTCGGCGAACAGCGCCGCGCCGGCCGCGACCACGGATGCCGCAACGCCCGACACGACTGCGAACACCACGGCAGTCGAGCCCACTGAGCCGGCCACACCCGACGCGACCGAGGCTGCAGCACCCGAGACGACCCCCGCCGTGCTCGGCGAGCTGGACCGTCAACACCGGCTCGCGATCCACATCGAAGAAGTTGTCGATCCACACCACCTCGATGATCGCGGTCGGGTTCACCTCGCGGACCCCGAGCGCGAACGCGTTGATGTGGCGCACCACCTCCGGGATCTGGACCGAGCCGCGCACCGCGACGTGGTTGGTCTCGGTCACGCTGCCCGCCAGCAACCCGGCCAGGTAGATGGGCTGGTACATCCGACCCATGTAGCTGGACAAGTTCGGACCGGAGACGTTGCCCGAGCAGTTCAGGAACGAACCGTCGGGGTAGTTGGTCGCCGCCTGCTGGGCCGAGCTGACGTAGTCGAAGCTGGTCGTGAAGACGATGTTGCTCCCGTCGGCGACCATCTGGTCGATCACCGACAGCGCGTCCGCCGGCAGGACGC
>JBEBJW010001620.1:0-1837 GCA_040079715.1 Myxococcota bacterium
GCGGGGACGTGTGCGCGGTCACGGAGTGCGGCCTCAACGGGGCCGACCTGACCAGGCTGGTCCGGCCGATCGGGGTGGTGCTGTGGGTCGAGCGGTCGACGCCGGTGGTGGGGATGCCTCACAACGGCACGTCGGCGACCGGGGTCGCGGCCGCGCCGGCCGGTAGGGTGGAGTGCGACGACTGGCTGTGTAGCAACGGGACCTCCGCTACCGGGCTGACCGCTCCGGTGACCCGAGCGGCGTCGGTCGACCTCCCGGCCGTGGTGGGCCGCTCGGGGCTGGTCCCGACGGACTCGCGCGGCGAATCGCGGCTTCGCCCCGACTGTCCGGACTGGGGCTGCGGCACCAACGGGACCTCTCCGACCGGCCTCGCCGCGCCCGTGACCCGGGCGTCGTCGGTCGAGCTGCCGGGTCTCCCGCTCGACCGCTCGGGGCCGGTCCCGACGGACTCGCGTGGCCAATCACGGGCCGACTGTCCGGACTGGGGCTGCAGCAACGGGACGTCCGCGACCGGATTGTCCACCCCGGTGACCCGGCCGGTGACGGTCGAGCTGCCGGTGCATCCGCCGGTCGCCGGCGTCCGGGAGGGCTGACCGATGTGGATCGCGCTGGTGGCGACGTTCGCGAGCGCCGGACCGCCTCCCCTGGTGGGG
Source organism: Myxococcota bacterium (assembly GCA_040079715.1). Taxonomy (GTDB): domain Bacteria; phylum Myxococcota_A; class UBA796; order UBA796; genus JACKER01. Next base: position 654 of record JBEBJW010001620.1, read on the forward strand.
GCGGACCCGGGCGGGGTGCTGACCGTCCGCGGGACCGAGTTCCTGTACACCCGACCCGACGGGACGGTGCTGACCAGCGCGGACCTGCTCGGCGCGACCCTCCACATGGACGGGCTCGACGTCCGGATCGCCGACGTCCACGACGACGCGACCGCGAAGGGCGGCCGGGTGGTGCTGCACCACCTGGTGATCGACGGGCCCGGCGGCGCGATCACCGAGCTGTGCAACGCCGACCCGGACGGGAACCACCTCGGGTTCCCGGTCCAGGACGACCACGGCAGCTACGCGCTGACCTGCACCAGCGGCGCGATCGGCAAGTGCGTCCGGTGGGGGTACCGGCCGTGGGACGAGCAACCCGGCGGACCGCCGCTGCGGGCGCTGCACGAGGCGTGCGTCAAGATGGTCCGGGCCGACTACGGCGGGGACGGGCAGACCTACACCCGCGACGGCACCCGGATCGACTACTGCGACGCGTACGGGATCAACGTGTGCGAGCCCGAGCTCGACGTGTCGTTCGAGGCGGCGTGGGGGGTCGACGGGGCGGTGTGCGCGGCCCGGACCCGGATCCCCGAGCTCGCGACGCTGGACGCGCTCGGTGCGCGGTACCCCCGGCTGAAAGACCACCTCGGCCCGGATCGGTGCAAGATGGGCGACTGGCGGCCCGGGGTGCTGCTGTTCGATCGGGTGGCGAACCCGCGCTGACGGCCCGGACGGGCGAGACCCGGTCGTGTTCGTCGTTCGACGCCCGTTCACCGCGGTGGCGAATGGGCAGCTCTGTCAACGGGAGGGACCATGTCGCTGGTGTGGATGTTGTTGGCGTTGATCCGCTCGATCGCCGGATGGGAGCCCGAGGACCGGCCCATCCAGGGACCCGACCAGACGGCCGCGCAGCGAGGGTGCGACGCCGACTTCTGCGGGACGAACGGCACCTCGCGCACCGGCCTCGCGGTCGCGCTGCCGGTCCACGCCGCCGGTGACGGGGCGCCGATCACGGCGGTCCGCCGAACCGAGGCGATCGGCGGCGGTTGTGCCGAGTGGGCGTGCGGGACCAACGGCGTCGCGCTCACCGGGCTGGCGATGCCGGCGGTCGGGCCGGCGCGGGTCGAGCTCGGCGGGTGTGGGTTCTGGCACTGCGGCAGCAACGGCACGTCGCTGACCGGCCTCGCGGTCGCGCTGTCGGTCGA
>JBEBJW010001621.1:0-1834 GCA_040079715.1 Myxococcota bacterium
CCGAGAACCCGCCCCGCCGCGACAGCGACGACGTGAGGATCCGGAACGGCCGGTAGCTCGCGAGGAACCCCATCTCCCCGAGGGCCCGCCGGAGCTGCGACAGGAGCTCGGCCGCGCGATCGTCCTGCTCGGACGGCGACAGCGCGCGCCCGTGGGCCTCGTCGTTGCGGACGGTGACCAGCTCGTCGAGCCGCTTCGCCGCGTCGCTCGGGCGCCCCTTCGCGCCGTACCACGCGATCGCCTCCGGCACGAACGGCGGCAGCTCGCGATCGTCGATCGCCCGGATCAGCGAGCGGAGGAGCTGGACCCAGTGCCCGAGCGACGGCCGATCCAGCCGCTCGAGCGTCTTGTCGACCGCGTCGTCCGGCGGGCCGCGCAGGTAGTCCGGCAGCAGCACCACGCACTGGACCCGGACCAGCACCTCGAGGCACGCCAGCAGCCGCTTGATGCGGTCGGCGCTGGACGTCGCGAGGCTCACCCGGTGCCACGCGGCGGCCACCGGGTGCGGGAACGACGTACGGATCAGCTGGTCGACGAGGGGGTCCATCGGATGCGCCCGGTGGGCCCAAGGCTATCGGATCCGACGGACATCGGCGACGTCACCTCGCGCCCAATCCGTTAGATGCGGCGACCGGGGGTGTGATGCTCCAGCGGATGACGGTGACCGGCCTCGGGCCGCACCGGGACTTCACGGCCCAGCTCGATCCGTCCGGTCGGACGGTGATCGCGGGCCCGTCCGAGTCGGGGAAGACGTTCCTGCTCGAGGCGATCACGTTCTGCCTGTGGGGGCGCGCGCACGGCGGCAAGCTGCAGCCGGAGGCGATCTCCGACGGGATGAACAAGGCCACGGTCGAGATCCTGCTCGACTCGGGGCGGCTGCTCCGCCGCAGCGTGACCGCCACCACCCAGCGGCGATCGATCACGATCGGCGAAGACACGCAGACCTACACGACCGAGTCCGCGTTCGCCGAGGGGTTGGGCGATCTCGGGCGGGACGTCGACGTGCTCCACCTGGTGATCGCGCCGTTCCAGTGGGTCGAGATGGTCCAGGGCAACGCCCGGCCGTTCCGCGACCTGCTGACGCGGATCCTGCCGGAGATGGACGTCGCGGCCGAGGTGAAGACCCTGGTCGAGGCGCAGGGGTTCGTGCTCGAAGACGGCGAGGCCGAGCTCGGCGAGAAGGAGGTGATGGGCCTCCGGAGCAAGGCGCGCAAGGACCGCGACGAGGCGCTCGGGCGGCAGCAGGCGTCCCAGGAGCGGATGGCGACCCTCGCGACGATGGAGCCGGCCGCACCCCCGGGCGGGTCGGACGAGGACCGGACCGCCCTGCTCGAGGCGGCGGCGGCCTGGGCCGACCACGATCGGCAGTCCGGCGGGGGCGACAAGCACGCCGTAGCGGCCGAGGCGGCGCGGGTGTGGGACCAGCGGATCGCGGCGCTCGGGGCCGAGCCCGCATGGGATCCGGCGTTCGACGGGGCGGAGGGCCGGTTCCAGCGGGCCCAGCTCGCGGCGAACCAGGCGACCCAGGTGTACCAGCAGGCGTACGGGCAGCACCAGACCGCGCTGACCCAGATGCAGCAGTTCCAGGGCATGGATCCGTCGGTCTGCCCGACCTGCCAGCGCCCCGGCTGGGCCACCGGGGTCCAGTACCTCCAGCAGCTCCAGACGTTCCAGAACCAGCTCAAGCTGTCGTTCGACCAGGCGACCGCGAACTTCCAGGCGGCGAAGGCCGAGCTCGACGCCGCGACCGCCACGGCGGCCGGCGCGCGGGAGGCCGAGCTCCGGCGCAAGGGGTGGGCCGACACGAAGCGGAGCCTCGGCGCGCGCCCGGTGG
>JBEBJW010001622.1:0-1832 GCA_040079715.1 Myxococcota bacterium
CCTGCTCGGCGTGACCGGCGTCGACCCGGGCCAGGAGCAGCAGGCCGTCGACCAGCGACGCGAGCCGGACCACGTCGCCGCGGACCGCAGCGAGCGCGGTCGCGTAGCCCTCCGGGGTCCGGACCCGCCTGAGCGTCACGTCGAGCTCGCCGAGCATCGCGGCCACCGGGGTCCGCAGCTCGTGGGCGGCGTCGGCGGTGAACCGGGCCTGGGTGGCGAACGCCGCGTCGAGCCGCCCGAGCAGCGCGTTCACCGCGTGGAGCAGCGCGCGGACCTCGTCCGGCCCCTCCTCGGTCACCCGCGCGCCCGCGCCCGCTCCGATCACCCGCGACACCGCGTCGCGACCGCGGAGCAGCGGCGCCACCGCCCCCGCGACCACCGCGTACTGGACCATCGCCGCGAGCAGCGCGATCGCGCCGGCAGCGAACGCGTACGCGATCACGAACGGCCCGACCGACCGGCCGATCGACGGGCGGTGGGTCCGGGCGACGACCACCCGGTGATCCCGGTCCTCGTCCTCGTCCTCGTCCTCGCCCTCGTGGCCGGCCTCGACCAGCACCAGCACCAGGCGCTCGTCGGCGGTCGTGACCCACAGCGGCCGCTCGGTGGTCGCGACCCGGGTGATCCACGACGCAGGGACCGCCGGCGGACGCGCGATCCCCACCTCGACCGGCACCCGCGCGTTCTCGGCGACCCACCCGGGCCCGTGCGCGGTCGCGGCGGCGAGCAGCATCCGGTCGGTGGCCCGCAGCTCGTTCGCGTACAACAGCGCCGCGGTGGCCACACCGACCCCCACCAGCGCCGCCAGCAGCACCCCGGTCGCGCCCCGGGTCACCCGGCGGACCAGGCTGGTCATCGCGGGCGATCCTCGAGGACGTAGCCCACGCCGCGCACGGTGTGGATCAGCGGGTGTTCGTGGCCCTTGTCGATCTTCGCCCGGAGGTACCCGACGTACACGTCGACCACGTTGGTGCCGGGGTCGTGGTGGACGTCCCACACGTGTTCGAGCAGGCGGGTCCGCGACAGCACGCGGCCGCGGTTCTCGGCCAGGTACCTCAGCAGCTTGAACTCGAGCGCGGTCAGCGCCACCTCGGTCTCGCCGCGGACCACCCGGTGGGCGTCGACGTCGACCTCGAGGTCGCCCACGACCAGCTTCGGATCGACCCGTCCGCGGCGGCTCACGGCTGCGATCCGCGCCACCAGCTCGTCGAACGCGAACGGCTTGACGAGGTAGTCGTCGGCGCCGCCGTACAACCCCTCGACCCGCTCCTCGACCCGATCCCGGGCGGTCAGGCAGATCGCCGGCGTCCGGTCACCGGACCGGCGGAGGTCGCGGACGAGCTGCAGGCCGTCGCCGTCCGGCAACATCCGGTCCACCAGCATCAGGTCCCACGCGCCGGACCCCAGCGCCGTCCGAGCCGAGGCGAGGTCCTCGGCGACCTCGACCACGTGGCCCTCCTCGCGCAGGCCTCGCGCGGTGAAGCCGCTGATCCGGCGTTCGTCCTCCACCAACAGGATCCGCATGCCGACACCGTACCCCTCGGGCCGGCCGGCCGGAAGCGGTCTCATCGATTCCTCACCCGCGGTCCGACGATCCGCTCACCCGGCCGGCGCATGGTGGATGCACGGAGGGTGGGATGGATCGGATCCGGGTGTGGGACCTCCCGACGCGCGTGTTCCACTGGGGGCTGGTCGCGTCGGTGGCGGCTGCGGCGTGGACCGGCGACGATCCCCGCCGCGGGACGATCCACGCGGTGGCCGGTCACCTGGCGGCGGCGTTGGTCGTGTTCCGGCTCGGGTGGGGCCTGTGGGGCGAGCCGCGGGCGCGGTTC
>JBEBJW010001623.1:0-1832 GCA_040079715.1 Myxococcota bacterium
ATCGGGGAGCACGCGGCGGTGGCCCAGGCGTTGCGCGCGTCGCGGCGGGCGTCGGGCCGCGGGGGCCTGGCGACGGCGGTGGTCCAGGCGCTCGACTGGCTCGACGCGAACGACCGGGCGCTCGGCGCAGCGCCGGCCCGCGCGGCGGTGACCGCGGCCCGGGACCGCTGCGGCTGAGCTCGACGCGCCCGCGGAGGGGCGTCGCCGGCCCGCGCCAGGGGGACGGAGGGGCGCGCAGCGCGCCGAGCGGAGCGAGGCCGAGCGACAGCGAGCCCGGAGGAGCCCGACGGCACCGCAGGTGCCGGGGCGCCGATTCCTTCCAGGCCTCCGCCCCACGCTTCCGGCGACGTTCGGGTGCCAGCGGTGCGAACGGTCCGGCGGGGACCCGGGGCTTCGGCGCCCACCCCGTTCAGTCGAGCGGGGTCGGCATCGCCGCCAGCAGCCGGTCGTACGCGGCGGCGATCTCCTCGTCGCGGGGGCCGACGAGCAGGTCGTGGCCCTCGCCGACCACCCCGTCGATCCGGTACAGCTCGTCGGGCGACCCGAGGGTCTGGACCAGCGCGTAGTCGAGGTCGCGCAGCACCCGGCGGTGGTGGCTGTGCGGGACGTCCAGGCCCACCGGCTTGAACGTCTCGGCGTACACCGTGTCGTGCACCGGCCCGTGGTCCGGGTCGGCGAAGTACGGCCCGAGGTCGACCCCGTCGATCGGCGCAGCGGGGAGCGGCGCGTCCGCGATCGCCGCGATCGTCGGGAACAGGTCCGCGATCGACACCGGCGCCCGCACCACCCCCGTCGCGACCCCCGGGCCGGCGACCACCAGCGGCACCCGGACGCCGGTCTCGTACGGCGACCCCTTCATCCGGGCCGGTCGCTCCCACCCGGTGGCGATCTCGGACGGGGTGCCGTTGTCGCCGATCACGATCACCACGGTGTCCTCGAGCGAGACGTGCGTCAGCAGCCGCCCAAGCGCGTGATCCGCGTCCTCGATCATCGCGTGGTAGTTCCGGTGGGCCGGGTCGTCGCCGAGCAGCACGCCCGACCAGGTGCCGTCCGGCGGAAGCGCGTACGGGTTGTGGGCGGTGTTCAACGCCACGCCGAGCAGCCACGGCGGCTCGAGGGTCGCGATCCGGTCGAGCGCGTCGTTCACCGTGTCGCGGGTCGCGTAGGTGTCGACCCAGGTGAGCTCGCCGGCGACGTCCTTCTCCCAGTGGCGGTAGCTCTGGGACGAGCCGTCCGAGGTGAACTTCGCGTACAGGTTGCCGATCGAGCCGGCGTAGTCGTCGAAGCCCTGGGCCAACGGCGCGTCCCACCCGTCCGTCCCGATCGACAGGTGCCACTTCCCGAGCCACGCGGTCGACCACGGGATCGGCGCGCCGTCGAGCACCTCGGCGAGGGTGACCTCCGCGTCCGGCAGCCCCGCCCGGTCGTCGAGCTCGAGCGAGTACCCGACGCCGTGGCGGTACGGGTACCGGCCGGTCTGCAGCGTCGCCCGCGACGCCGAACACAGCGGCATCGCGTACGCCTCGTCGAACCGGAGGCCCACGTCGACCAGCCCGTCGAACGACGGCGACTGCGGGTACGCCGCGGGATCGGCGCCGAACGCGCCCCACTGCCGATACTGGTCGACCCCCACGTCGTCCAGCACCACCAGCAGGACGTTGGGCGGGACGGGCGCGAGCCGCGTCGGGGCGATCGGCGCGACCGCGAACGTCGACGCGCCCGGGTCCGGGTCCGGGTCCGGATCCACGCCGGGGAGATCCGCGATCACGCCGGTCGAACACGCCGTCGACCCGAGCACCAGCCACCGCATCGAGCCTCCACCCGCGCCATGT
>JBEBJW010001624.1:0-1825 GCA_040079715.1 Myxococcota bacterium
GGTGAACATAGTTCAGCTTCGCCCGACGAAGTCCGGGGGAAGATGAATTCCCGGGAGGGCCAGGGCGAAGGTGAATCACATCGCCTGCAGCCCGAGCAGGACCACCACCGCGGCGATCCCCCCGGCGATCGGGGCGGTGATCGCCGCGCACATCACCGGCGCGAGCTGGGCGTCCGTCCGCTCGGCGAGGACGTAGGCCGGGGCGAGCCACGCGGTCTGGAGCATCGCCGCGATCGCCCCGGTGGCCGCCGCCGCGAGCACGACCCGGTCGTCGGCGAACGAGCCCGCGAACCCGGCGACGGCACCTCCCCACGTCCCGAGCGGGACCGGCAACCCGAACAGCGCGACCGCGACCCGCGAGCGGTCCGGGACCCGCGCGAGGCCGGTGTGGAGCGCGAGGCCGACCCCCGCGCCGGTCCAGCCGCCGATCGCCGCCGCGAGGAGCTCGTACCACGCGAGGGTCCCGCCGTACACGACCGACACCGGGACCGGCGCGAGCCCGCAGGTGATCGCGCCGATCGCGGCCCAGTCGACCGCCCACCGCACCGGCCCGGCCATCGCGGCCTCCCCGCGCGCAGCGTACCGCAGCCCCGGCCCCCGAGGCGGATCGGGGTGTAAGCTCCGCCCGGCGGTTCCGATCGCCTCCGGAGGTCCCGTGGTGACGTCGCTGTTGTCGCTCGCGCTGCTCGCGCCCGCTCCCGCCGAGGCGTTCTGCGGGTTCTACGTCGCCGGCGCGGATCAGTCCCTGTACAACGACGCGACGATGGTCGTGATGCTCCGCTCGGGCACCACCACCGTCCTGTCGATGCAGAACAACTACCAGGGCCCGCCGTCGGCGTTCGCGATGGTCGTGCCGGTCCCGGAGGTGCTGAAGAAGGAGAGCGTGCGGACGCTGCCGCGCGACGTGTTCGCGAAGGTCGACACCCTCGCGGCGCCCCGGCTGGTCGAGTACTGGGAGCAGGACCCGTGCGCCCCGATCTACGAGGAAGAGGACCGGCTGAGGATGGCCCCGATGATGGAGGGCGCGGGCGGACCTCCGGGCCTGGCGAAGGACGACGACCTCGGGGTGAAGATCGAGGCCCGGTTCGAGGTCGGCGAGTACGACGTGGTGATCCTGTCGGCCAAGGACTCCACCGGGCTCGACACCTGGCTCCGGCGCGAGAAGTACAACATCCCGGTCGGGGCCGACGCCGCGCTCCGCCCGTACGTCGAGGCGGGGACCAAGTTCTTCGTCGCGAAGGTGATGCCGGACAAGGTCGCGTTCGTCGACGGCAAGGCGGTGCTGTCGCCGCTGCGGGTCCAGTACGACAGCAAGGACTTCGCGCTGCCGGTCCGGCTCGGGCTGCTGAACAGCAACGGCCAGCAGGACCTGATCGTCCACATCCTGGCCCCGCACGCGCGGTACGAGCTCGCGAACTACGAGAACGCGTTCGTCCCGACGAACATCCGGGTCCGCGACGACGTGCGGAACCGGTACCCGGCGTTCTACGACGCGGTGTTCCGCGAGGTCGCCCGTCCGAACACCGTGGTGACCGAGTACGCGTGGGACGCGGGCTCGTGCGACCCGTGCCCGACGCCTCCCCTCGGCGACGCCGAGATCGCGACCCTCGGCGGCGACGTGGTCGGCGACACCAACGCGTACGACTACGTGCTGACCCGGCTGCACTACCGGTACGGCCGGGAGGGCCTCGGGAACGACCTCGTGTTCCGCGAGGCTCCCGGGGTGATCGGCGGGCGGGGCGTGCCCGGTCCGGACGGCGCGATGACCGAGACCGGCGCCCAGCCGAGCGGGACGAACCAGTTCCAGGGCCGGTACGTGATCCTC
>JBEBJW010001625.1:0-1824 GCA_040079715.1 Myxococcota bacterium
GGGCCCCCGTCGGGGTGGCGGGGCGGCTCGAGCGTGAACCCGCCCGCGCCCCGGTCCCGGATCCGCACCACGACCTCGGCCCGCCCGTCGACCCCGTCGACGAACCGGTCCAGCCCTTCGTCCTGCTCCATCTCGTCCTCGCTCGCCGACCGAGGCCAGCCCGCGGGACCGCTGGGTCAGCCTGCGCGCGCGGCTCCGGTGTCCCCGGACCTGCGGTGGGCGCGGCGTGAACGGCACGATCCCATGGGACACCTCCGGCATCGACCGCGCGGAACTTGAGCGGACCGGGCCCGGAGGCTCACACGGAAATTTCCAGCGGAGCTGATCGCCCTCCAACCAATGACCGAGTCCGGGAAATTTGCCGTGGGAGTGGGCCCGGGCTGCGGGACAATTGCGCGGTCGAACCACCGTACCACCCGTTCGGGCGAGCCGCTCGCTCCCGAGTTCGACGCCGGACGCGGTCAGAAAATGTCCACCAGACACCTGATCGAGCGAATCCGGCGGACGGATGGGTCCATCACGCATCTGATCCACCCATCCGGGCGCCCGGATCGATCCATCACGCGTCTGATCCGCCCATCCGGGCGCCCAGATCGATCCATCACGCGTCTGATCCACCCATCCGTGCGCCCGGATCGGTCCGTCACGCGTCGGGTCGACCCGTGCCGGCGGTCGCTCGGCCCGCCGCTCGGTCCACGCCGGGTTCACCGCTCGGTCGTCGCCCCAGGCGCAAGCGCCGTCCCGACAGTCCCCGGTCACGCCGAACCCGCCGCCTTCGGTGCCGTCACGGCAAGTGCCACCTCGGTGAACGGCGATCCGGCCCTCGTTGCGTCCCGGGTTGCCATCGTGGCCCGACCGGCGCGGCGACCGGGCGCCCCGATCGACGACGCCCGCCGCGGACCTGCCGGATCCCGCCCCGAGAACATTAGCTCGAACCAGATGAATGCCTCGAACTGCCCCAGCGTAGCACAGGTGGTCGGTCACCCGACCGACCGGGGAGGTGAGACATCAAGACGAACTACGGCTCCGCCACCGTCGAGGCCCGCCTTTCGGACGCCTACTACACCGAGGGCGCGCTGATCCGCGAGGACCGCCGGGCGCTCGAGACGCTGCTGTTCGCCGTCGACGCCGCCCTGCGCGACGCGGACCGCGCGTTCCAGGACCAGTCGCGCCCGGTGTCGCGCGCGATCGCGCTGCGTGACCTGGCCGCCGGCGACCTCGACGACACCGCGCGCGAGATCCAGGCCCGGATCTACGGCCGGTCCGCCCACGCAAAGTCGCAGTCGCCCGCGATCGACCTGTTCCCGGGCGGCCTCGGGGGGTACACGGACGCGACGATCGACGAGCGGTCCCCGGCGTTCCGGCTGCTGCTCCGGCGGGTCGGGGACCACCTCCCGGTGACGGACCCCGTCCGGACCGAGTTCGCCCCGGTGCTGGCGCGGCAGCTCGACGCGTGGGACGCGGCGCTGGACGCGGTCACCACCGCGAACGTCGAGCTCGAGGTCCGCCGGTCGGCCCGCGATCGGGCGCTCACCGCGTGGGACCAGGCGATGATCCAGGTGTACGGCACGCTGGTCGCCGAGCTCGGGAAGAAGAAGGCGGACCGGTACTTCCGCAAGGGCTCGCGCCACACGACCGCGCGCCCCGCGGCGACGGCCCCGGTCGCGGTCGATCCAATGCAGCCGGCCCCGACGGACCCCGGCTACGCCCCGATCGCCGAGGCGAAGTAGCGAGACCAGGAACAGGAGGCCGACGGGGCGCGAGCGACGGCTCGCGCCCCATTTCCTTCCGGGCCTCCGCCCCACCCCTCCCCAGGGAGAGGGG
>JBEBJW010001626.1:0-1822 GCA_040079715.1 Myxococcota bacterium
ACGGGATGGGGCTGCCGACGGGCTCCCCGCCGATCGCGGCGATCGGGGTGACGCGCGGCGTGGGCCTGCGCGCGATGCAGGAGCGCGCGGACGAGATCGGCGCCACGCTGTCGGTCCGCGCCGGACCCGCGGGCGGCACCCGGGTCACGGTCGAGTTCGATCCGGCGGCCGAGGAGCAGGCGTGAGGCGTGTCCCCACCGGTGGGGACTGGTCCCCGCCGGCCGCTGGACCGAGGATCCACCCATGGCACCTCCCACAGCCCCCGTCCGCGTCGTGGTGGTCGAAGACGACCGCCGGTACCGCGCCTCGCTCCAGACGCTGTTCGAAGCGGAGCCGGCGTTCGCGCTCGCCGGCGTGTTCGAAGACCCGATCGCGCTGCTCGACCTCGCCGAGGCCCACCGCGACCGGGGGGAGCGTCCCCCGTGGGACCTCGTGGTGATGGACATCGACCTGCCGCAGCTCAGCGGGATCGAGGCCGGCCGCCGGCTGAAGGCCGCGGTCCCGGGGCTGGCGCTGGTCCACCTGACCGTGTTCGACGAGCCGGCGACGATCCTGGCCGCGATCTGCGCCGGCGCGGACGGGTACCTGCTCAAACACACCCGTCCGGACGAGCTGATCGAGCAGCTGCTGGCGGTGACCCATGGCGGTTCGCCGTTGACCCCCGGGGTCGCGCGGACGCTGCTCGAGCTGGTGCGGAGCCGCGAGCTGCCCGCGGCGAAGGTCGCGATCCCGCTCGGCCTGTCGGACCGGGAGCTCGCGGTGCTCCAGGGGCTCGCCCGCGGCCTCGTGTGCAAGCAGATCGCCGACGCGCACGGGCTGTCGCTCCACACGGTGCGCACCTACGTGCGCCGGATCTACGAGAAGCTCCAGGTCGCCACGATCGCCGAGGCGGTGGCCGTGGCGACGCGATCCGGGCTGGTCTGACCCGGGCTGGTCCGATTCAGCCCTGGGTCACCCGAGCTCGAGCACCCCGTCGTCCACCCGGTGTCGCCGGTACAGCCGCCGATCGGTGAAGTACGCCTGGTGCAGCCGCCACGGGTCGTGCGTCCCCTGGCGCGGCAGCAGGTCGACCGCCCGCCGGAAGTACCCGGAGCTCATCTCGATCGCCGGCCGGTCCTCGTGACCACCGGTCCACCGCGGGGTGGCGCGGGTCAGGCCGTGGTCGCGCAGGTGCCGCAGCACCCGGGCCACGAAGCCGCACACGAGCTCGCACTTCAGCGTCCACGACGCGTTCGTGTACCCCATCACGAACGCCGCGTTCGGGACCCCGGACAGCATCGCGCCCATGTACATCCGGGTCGACGCGAGCGCGATCGGCGCCCCATCCACCTCGACCGTCGCGCCGCCGAGGAACTGGAGCTCGAGCCCGGTCGCGGTGACGATCACGTCGGCCGGCAGCACGTCACCGCTCGACACCACCACCCCGGCGTCGGTCACCCGGTCGATCGTGTCGGTGACGATCCGGACCGACCCCGACTTGAGGGCCGCGAACAGGTCGCCGTCCGGGACCAGGCACAGCCGCTGGTCCCACGGGCCGTACCGCGGGTTGAACGCGACATCGACGTCCACCGCGTCTCCGACCGCCGCGCGGACCCCCGCCCGCAGCAGCCGGCGGGCCGCGCCCGGGAACCGCTGGCAGAACGTGTAGAACGCCGACCCGAGCACGATGTTCTTGAACCGGGCCGCGTCGTGGGCGGCCTGCGCGGGGAGGGCCGCCTTCAGCCCCTCGGCCACCGCGTCCTTCGCCGCGCCCACGAGCCGCGCGAGGTCGCTCGCGCCGTCGGGCTCGCGACCATCGGCGAACGCGAGCGCGGCGGTCTTC
>JBEBJW010001627.1:0-1818 GCA_040079715.1 Myxococcota bacterium
GGGGGACGGGGTCGGTCGGGTCCGACACCAGCAGCCGGTGCCAGCCGACGAGCCAGGTCCGGCGGTCCGACCCCGGGCCGCACGCGTGGACCGCGCCCTGGCCCGCGCCGGGGAGCGCGTCGAGCGACCCGTCGGGGTGGAACCGGAGGATCCGGTCGGCGATCGCGCCCCACGCCTGGCCGTCGGCGTCGAGGCAGACCCGCATCGCGCCGGTCCCGCTCCCGGTCCGGGTCGCGTCGATCCCGTCCGCCCGGAGGTAGAACACGCCGCTCCAGGTCGCGGTCCAGAACCCGTCCGCAGTCGCGACCCCCCGGAACGTCGCCGGGCCCTCGAACGTCGCGGCGTCGGGGCTCGGGTAGTGGCGCACGCCGGACGAGGTGCCGATCCACAGGCCGCCGTCGGTGTCGACCAGCGGCTGCCCGCAGCAGTCGGCGGTGGGGCGGACCGTGGTCCGACCGTCGCGCCCGAGCTCGACCAGCGAGCGGTCGTACGCGACGAACAGGCGGTCCGCGTCGGACGCCATCCCGATCACGCGCTGGTCCGACTGGTACAGCACCGCGGTCGCCCCGCCGCGCAGCGCCGTCACCACGCCGTGGTCGTTGAGCGCGGAGGCGTTGCCGATCACCACCAGATCGGTGCCCCACGTCTCGGCCTGGATCGCGTTGGGCAGGGCGCCGATCCGCTCGGCCCGATCGCCGACCCGGTACAGGTCGCCGGTCGACGTGCTCACCACCAGCTCGTCGCCGAGGCTCCCGATCGGCCACGCGTCGTCCCCCCACGGGCCGTCGACCGCCTTCCACGCGCCCGGCGACTCGCGGTACAGGCGGTGGTCGGACCGGAACCACACCTGGCCGGTCCCGTCGAGGCGGGCGGCGAGGATCGGTTCGGGAGGGGCGGGGAGCGCGGTGAGCCCGTCGTCTCCGACCGCCCACAGCCCGCCGTCGAGCTGCACGACCAGGCGGCGCAGCGGGCTCGGACCGGGGACCAGGGTCGAGCCCGGGCCGGACACCGGCACCACCCGCGCCCCGTCGTACCGCGCCACCCCGCCGAGGGTGCCGACCCACAGGAACCCGCGCGCGTCCTGCTCCACGTTGCCGACGTTGCTCGCCGGCAGCCCGTCGGACGAGTCGAGCCGCTCCGACCAGCGCACCCCCTGGACCACGGCGGGGGGGAGCCCGTCCGCCGCCCGGGCCGCGACCGCGAACGCGAGCACTCCGACCATCGGTCCCGGGTATCCCGTCGGTCCCGCGCGGCCCTCCGGCCGGTCGTCGCCGAAAGTGGTGACGATCCGACAATCCGAACCGGCGATACGACCGGGGCATGAAGCTCACCGCGTGCAGCGTGGATCTGGTTCGGCGGCAGGTGACGCGCGACCGGCGGGTGACGGCGCTGACGTCGCGGGAGGCGGACCTGTTGGCCTACTTCGGCCGGAACCCGTCCCGGGAGATCCCGCGGGGCGAGCTGCTGGACGAGGTGTGGGGCTACGCGCGGGCGGCGATGTCGCGCGCCACCGACAACACCGTCCGGCGGCTGCGGGAGAAGGTCGAGCGCGACGCCTCCCGGCCCGATCACATCCTGACCGTCCACGGGATCGGGTACCGGTTCGAGCCGGTGGGCGCCGCGGAGGTGGAGGAGGTGGCCCCGTCCCGCACGTGGGTCGCGTTCGGCGCGGTGCGGGTCGACCTCCCGCAGCGCCGGGCGGTGGTGGACGACCGGGAGCTGGCCCTGACCGAGGGCGAGGCGCGGCTGCTGCCGGCCCTGCTGGCGGCGAACGGCGGGGTCGTGTCGCGCGAGGCGCTGACCCGGGCGGTGTGGGGG
>JBEBJW010001628.1:0-1817 GCA_040079715.1 Myxococcota bacterium
CCCCTGCCCGTCCCGCCCGTTCTGGTCGGGGTCGGGATCGGCCGTCGGCCCGTCTCAGCGGGTCGTGCCATCCCTGGCGCGGCCTACGTCCGGTCGGGGTGGCAGGATTCGTGGACGTCACACCTACGCTCCGAGCAACCCCGCCACCGCCGCTCGGTCCAGCGCCGTCAGCGACCGCAGGCGGGCGTCGGCGAGCCCGAACCGCGGATCCGCGAACGCGTGCGGCTCCGGCACCACCGCGCACCGCATCCGGGCGGCCTTCGCCGCGATCATCCCGTTCACCGAGTCCTCGACCGCCAGGCACCGCGCTGGCTCGACCCCGAGGCGGGCCGCGAGGGTCAGGTACACCGCCGGGTGCGGCTTGCCGTACGGCTCGCCCTCCGCCGACGCCACCGCGTCGAACGCGCCCGACAGCCCGAGCCGGGCCAGCGCAGCGTCGATCAGCACCCGCGGGGACGAGCTCGCCAGCCCGATCCGGTCGGCGACCGCGCGGGCGGCGGCCACCGCGTCGACGGCCCCGGGCAGCGCGACCCCGCGGTCCGTCACCGCCGCCACCATCCGGGCCACGATGTCCGCCGTCACCGCCTCCCGCGACGGCCCGCCGCCGGACGGGGTGTACCGGTGGGCCACCACGGCGTCGATCCGCAGGCCGGTGGTCTCGGCGGCGTCGGCGGCGGTGAGCGGGATCCCGAGCGCGCCGAACGCCGCGATCTCGACCTGTTGCCACAGCGGCTCGGAGTCGATCAGCAGCCCGTCCAGGTCGAACACCACCGCCCGCACCGCGCCTCCCGTTGCTCCAGCTGGGGCGAGGCTACCCGACCGGCCCGGACGCCGCGGGATACGGAGCGGCACGGGGGCGGAACATGCGGGTGATCGCGGGATCCACGGCGGTGGTCACCGGCGCGGCGCGCGGGATCGGGCGCGCGATCGCCGAGGCGCTGGTCCGCGAGGGGGTGAAGGTCGCGCTGGTCGACCGGGACGGTCCGCTGTGCGAGCAAGCGTGCCGGGAGCTGGCCGGGATCGGTCCGGCGGTCCGGGCGTACCCGCTCGACGTGCGCGACGGTCCGGCGTTCGCGGCCGTGGTCGACCAGGTCGGGGCGGAGCTCGGCGCGGTGGACATCCTGGTCAACAACGCCGGGATCATGTCGCTCGGCGGGTTCCTCGACCAGGACCCGGCCCTCGACGACCGCCAGATCGACGTGAACCTCCGCGGGGTGATCCACGGGATGCGCGCGGCGGTCCCGGGGATGGTCCGGCGCGGGCGGGGCCACGTGGTGAACGTGGCGTCGGTCGCCGGCAAGGTCGGGGTGCCGAACGCGGCGGTGTACGCCGCCACCAAGCACGCGGTGGTCGGGCTGACCGAGGCCGCGCACCACGAGCTGCACGACCGCGGGGTGTGGTGCTCGTACGTGCTGCCGTCGCTGGTCGACACCGAGCTGCTGTCCGGCGCGGGCCGCCTGCGGTACCCGCCGGTGGTGAAGCCCGCGCAGGTCGCCGCCGCGGTGGTCCACGCGCTGCGGACCGGGGAGGTCGACGTGTACGTGCCGCGGTTCGGGCGGTTGGCGGCGGTGTTGCCGGCGGTGCTGCCGCGGCGGGTCGTCGAGACGGTCGGGCGGTGGTTCGGGATCGATCGGGTGTTCGACGGGGTCGACCCGGCGGCGCGCGCGGCGTACCAAGGTCGACTCGGGTCGTAGGCCAAGGCCCCAGCCCGTGCCCGCGCCCCCGAACCGGCAGACAGATCCTGGTCTTTCACGCTGGCGCGTGGGTGGCGGAGGGAGCGTGCGTTCGGTCGAGTCGGTACCCACCCGAGTCAGGAG
>JBEBJW010001629.1:0-1817 GCA_040079715.1 Myxococcota bacterium
CGCGTGGACGGTGGTGAGCCCGAGCCCGGTGCCCTCCGGGCGGGTGGTGAAGAACGGCTCGAACACGCGCGACCGGGTCTCGGGGTCCATCCCGACGCCGTGATCGGTCACCTCGATCACCACGCCAGCGGCCCCGCCGCGCTCCTCCGGCCGGGTGGCGACGTCGAGCGAGCCACCGTCCGGCATCGCGTCCCGGGCGTTCGCCGCGAGGTTGGTCAGGAGCTGGTCGATCTGGGTCGGCTCGGCCACCGACCGCGCCCCAGGCGCCCCGAGCGACAGCGCGAGCTTCACCCGCTCCCCGACCAGCCGGGCGACCAACGGCGCGAGCCCGGCCAGCCGCTCGTCCACCGGGACCCGCGCCCGCGGCCCGCCCCGCTGCCGCGACACCGACAGCAGGCGCGACGACAGCGCGGACGCGGCGGTGGTCGCGTCGACGATGCTCTCGAGGTGCTTCTTGACCGTCCCGGTCGACGCGTCGGCGCCCATCAGCGCCTCGAGCCGGATCACGGTCATCAGGTTGTTGAAGTCGTGGGCGATCCCGCCGGCCATCAACCCGACCGCGTCCAGCTTGCGGACCAGCGCCAGTTGCTGCTCGACCTCGACCCGGCGCTCGATCTCCGCCCGGAGCTCGCGGTTGACCCGCGCCAGGCGCTCGCGCTCGTCCGACAGGTGGATCCCGCGCTCGCGGGCGGTGTCGAGCGACGACTGGAGCCCCCGGACCGCGGTCGACGCCGACAGGCCGATCAGCGCCGACAGGCACGCGAGGCTCGACGCCGCCATCGCCCACCACGCGGCGTCCGGCAGCGGGTAGGTCCGGGTCCAGATCCACCCCGCGCGGGCCGCGAGCGCGACGAGCCCGAGCCCGACGCCGACCGCGGCGTTCGTCGCGTACCACGCCGGCCGGTCGAACAGGATCGCGGCCACGCACGGGACCGCGAGCAGCCACGACAGCCCGACCCCGAACGGCCCGACCACCCCCAGCACCGCGAACCCGACGCCCGCGAGCAGCGCGATCAGCAGCCCGGCCCGCAGCTCGTACCCGAGGCTCCGCCGGACGGTCGCGACCACCAGGGCGCTGTACGCGATCACGTCGACGACGATCAGCACCCACAGCCCGTGGAACGCCGACAGGACGATGCTCGACACCGTGGCGACGAGCCCGATCCCGGCCGCCGCGGTCAGCGCGCCGTCGAGGATCGCGAGCCGCCACTCGCGCAGCCCGACCGGATGGACCTCGTCGGTCGCGTCGGTCGCGGACCGCCCGCTCGGGAGCGACTCGTCCGGCTCGTCCGGCGGGCGGCTCGGGGGCCGCAGCCCGTCAGGCGAGGTCACGGAGTGTGGCCTCGGCCGAGCGCTCGAGCAGCCGGACCCGGTCGTGGAGGGTGGCGAGGTCCTGCCCGATCGACGGCACGTCCGCGGTCGACGGGTCGTCGAACGTCAGCTTCACCACGCGCGCGTGGAGCTCGTCGAGCCCGGCCTCGACCGACACGAGCTCGGCGCCGATCCGCTCGAACAGCACCCGGAGCTGCTCCCAGGTCTGGAGCTGCCGGCGGCGCGCGTCGGCGGCCGCTTCGAGCGAGGCGGCGGCCGCGGGATCCCGGACCGACCGGGCCTGGCGGACGTGATCGGCGGCGGTGCGCGCGATCACCTCGGGGTCGTGGGTCGACAGGAACACGAACACCGCGTCGCCGCGCTCGTCGACTCGGCCCGGGCGATGACCGAGCGCGCGGGCAGTGACCCCGAGGTCCACGAGGTCGCCCGACAGCACGCCGTCGTGCCGGTCGATCGCCGCCTGGACCCGCCCCGCGGCCTGGAGG
>JBEBJW010001630.1:0-1810 GCA_040079715.1 Myxococcota bacterium
GGACGACGGCTGACCGCCGAAGTGGCCCGCGAGGCCGCCGACGCCGGGCTCCGCCAGGTCTCGGTGTCGATCGACGGGCTCGAGCCGACCCACGACCGGCTCCGGTCGGTCCGCGGCAGCTTCCGGGCGGCGATCGACGCCCTCGGGCACGCCCGCGACGCCGGGATGACGATCTCGGCCAACACCCAGTGGAACCGGCTGAACCTGCCGGAGGTCGAGGCCCTGGCGGACCGGCTGCTCGACACCGGGATCGTCGGTTGGCAGGTCCAGCTCACCGGGCCGATGGGCCGCGCCGCCGACCAGCCGGAGTGGATCCTCCAGCCGTACGAGCTGCTCGAGCTGGTGCCCCGGCTCGCCGCGGTCGCGCGGCGGGCGAAGGACCGCGGCTGCGCGGTGATCGCCGGCAACAACCTCGGGTACTTCGGGCCGTACGAGGCCGATCTCCGGGGCGGCTCGTACTTCCAGGGCTGCGTCGCCGGCAAGCACGTGCTGGGGATCGAGTCCAACGGTGACATCAAGGGCTGCCCGTCGCTCCCGAGCGCGCCGTACGTCGGCGGCAACGTCCGTGACACGCCGCTGCGCGAGATCTGGGACAACTCGGAGGCGCTCGCGTTCGCCCGGGACCGTGACCTGTCGGAGCTGTGGGGCCGGTGCGCCGGGTGCCACTACGCCGCGGTGTGCCGGGGGGGCTGCTCGTGGACCGCCCACACCCTGCTCGGGCGCCGCGGGAACATGCCGTACTGCTACCACCGCGCCGACCAGCTCCGGAGCGAGGGCCTCCGTGAGCGGTTGGTGCAGGTGGAGCAGGCGCCGAACCGCCCGTTCGACTTCGGGCGGTTCGAGCTGGTCGAGTCGCGGTGGGACCTCGAAGCTGAGACTGGAGGAGACGATGTGGCAGTGTGATGGGTGCAACCGGCACGTGTTGCGGGTGGCCCCGGTGTGTCCGTTCTGCGCGGGCACGCGGGTGGCCGCGCTCGGGATGGCCGCGGTGGCGCCGCTGGTGCTGTCGGCGTGCTACGGGATGCCGCCGTGCGACGACAACGAGATGTCCGACGACGACGGAGACGGGTACTACGTCTCCAACGGCTACTGCAGCGTGCCCGGGTACGAGGACTGCGACGACACCGATCCGACGGTCCACCCGGACGCCGAGGAGATTTGCGGCGACGAGATCGACCAGAACTGCGACGGCGTCGCGCCGGGACCGGACGTCCCCGAGTCGTGCAACGGGATCGACGACGACTGCGACGACGCGATCGACGAGGACCTGACCTGCGACACCACCGGTGACACCGGCGGCGGGTACTCGGCCCCCACCGACGTCCCCGGCCGCAAGGACGGCGCGGTCGAGATCGCGATCGACTGGTCGGCGCAGATGCCGGTCGCGACCTGCGCCGATGCCGGGGTCGAGTTCCTGGACATCGGGCTGTTCGATCCGGCCGGCGTGAAGGCCGAGATCGACGCGCCTTCGCTGTGCGACGACCAGACGATCGTGATCCGGAACATCCCGCAGGGAGACTGGCAGATCCTGATCTCGGCCGACGGCGCGTCCCCGGCGCGGACCTGGGCCAGCGACCCGGTCGCGGTCCGGGTCGTCCACGGGGAGATCACGCCGGTGACGGTCCAGCTCGGGTGCTCGTCCGACATCGCCGACGGGTGCGGCGGGGGCTAGAGCCCGCGGCGTGTTGGCCGCGGAGCGGCCACGCGCCCGAGCTCCTCCCCTGCCTCTGCCCGTGCCCGTGCCCGTCCCGTCGGATCGGGGTGGGGACCGGCCGAGGCTGGCTCAGCTCGCAGTCCGGCCCGCGAACAG
>JBEBJW010001631.1:0-1808 GCA_040079715.1 Myxococcota bacterium
ACCGTGACCATCTCCTCGAGCAGCTCGGCGACCTCGTCGTCGTCGGCGCCGACCCCCCGGGCGACCCGCGTCCGCAGCCCCCGGTCCACCCCGCGGCTCTGGAACGTGGTCGGCCCGTTCGCGAGCCACGGCAGGAACAACGCCGGCACCGGCGACGCGGGGACGTGGTCGACCAGCAGGTACACGTGCCCGCCGCGCCGCACGAGGTCCATCGTGCTGTCCTCGGTGCCCGGGAGCAGGATCCGCCCGAGGACCTGCGCCTGGCCGTTCGGCACGTCGAAGAACGACCACAGCCAGTTCACGGTGCGGACCTGCTTCAGCACCTTGCCCACGCGCCGGTCGATCTCCTCCCGCAGCTCGTCGACCTCCCACTGCGCGAGCCCGAGCGCCCGCTCGTACACCTCGCCGCTGATCACCGGCACGAGCTCGGCCGACCGCCGATCCGGCTCGTCCGGGTCGACCGTTCCCTCGCGGGCCGGGCGCGGGAGGGTCGCGACGAAGTGCGGCCCCGAGTGCAGCGCGAGCCCGAGCGCCACCGCCACCCGCCGGGGCGGCATCGCCGTGCTCCCCTCGCGGACGGGCTGGTGGAGTGCGGCCGCCACCTGGTCGGCGATCTCGGCGATCTGCACGTCGAGCGCGCGCCGCCCCGCCGGATCCTCGACCCGCAGGCGGCGCTCGAACTCGCGCACCAGTCGACCCAGGAGGTCGGTCTGCGGTTGGAGATCGTCTGACACAGTGGCGTCCACGCGAGCCGGGGGGTGGCGGGGTTCCGATTATCCGCCACATCGGGGGTTTGCGATGACCGGCGGTGGATTGGTCGGGATGGTCCCGCGTCCGCGTCGACCTCGTTACGGGGGACCCGATGTGGGTCGTGGTCGCAGCGCTCGCCGATCCTCCCCCGCCTGCCGAGGCGGCTGCTCCGGCCGAGGTGGTCGCGCCCGCGCCGTCGGACGCGCCCGCAGGCGACGAGGCGATCGAGATCACCGTGTGGGGCCAGGCGGTCGAGCAGGCCCGCGACGAGGTCGTGCACCAGATCGTCGGCCTCGGGTACGACCGCCAGCGCCACCGTGACGGTCGGATCGTGTTCATCCAGGAGCGGGGCTGGAAGGGCAAGGTGGTGCTGTGGGACGACGGGCGGCTCGCCACCCGCCGGCGCGGGCCGTCGTTCCAGGAGCTCGCCCCGATCGCCGGCACCCGGTTCCGCCCGTACCCGCTGTGCGTGATCGCGCCCACCGCGTGCATCGACGGCGGGAGCTTCTCGCTGTCCGAGCGGAAGTGGCGCGGCATCGAGGACCAGGTCGCGCGGGCGACCGCCGACGAGCTCGGGACGCTCGCCGACCGGATCGCCGACGCCGCGGTGGCGGACACCCTCGACGCGCTGCCGGTGCGACTCGAGCGCCTGTGGGCCGACGGGACCCCGCTCGAGCGCGACGCGGCACCGCTCGCCACGTCGTCGGGGGGCCCCACCCTGGCGACGTTCCAGGCCCGCCGGGCCGCCCTGCTCGCGTTCTGGGACAGCCGGACCGAGACCGCGTGGGGCCAGCAGGTGCGCGACGCCGTCGCCGGGTTCGTCCGGGCGGTGGTCGAGGCGAGCGATCACCCGTTCACCGCGGCAGAACGGTCCGCGTTCGACGCCGCACGAAGGTCCGCCGCCCCGTTCCCGTGGCCCGTCGTGGGGGGGCCCCACCCTGGGCGATCCGAATCGGGCGACGTCGACATCGAGTGACGGGCGGCGCCCCGCGCGGTGTCGGTACGCCGGGACGTTGACCCACGGGGTGACGGTGACACTGTGGGCGATGCTGATCCGC
>JBEBJW010001632.1:0-1807 GCA_040079715.1 Myxococcota bacterium
CTCCCGTGCTCGCCCGGGACCGCCTCGCACGGCGTCGGCCCGAGCTCCCGGTCGAACCGACAGACCCGCCGGCGCCCCTCCACCTCGACCCGGAACAGCAGCGCCCGCGCGCCCGGGGTCGACCGGACGGTGAGCGCGCCGAGCCCCCGGAGGTACGCCGCGTGGTGGCCGCGATCGTGGATCCTGAGCCACGCGAGGGCGGACGCCGCCGCGGGATCGCCGGTCGCCTCGAGCGCCGCGTGCCGCCGCTGCCAGTGATCGGCGAGCGCGACGTGGACGTCGTCGAGGTGCGGCGCCTCGGACTCCGCGTGCTGGAGCGCCTGGAGGAACGCGACCTCGGTCCGCGCCCGCTGCTCGTCGAGGGCCCGGGCGCGATCCTCGAGCGCCCACCCGGGCTCCTTGGCCGACGACGGGGCGTGCCGCGGCACGGCGTCGAGCGCGGTGCGCGCCTGGTCCCGGAGCGCGTCGGCCTCGACCCGGAGGGCGTCGATCTGCGGGGCGAGCAGCCTCGCGTCGGCGATCCGCTCTCGGGCCCGATCCTCGGCCTTCGCCCCCTCGAGGAACCCGAGCAGCGCGTCGGCGAGGGCGCCGCACCCGGGGAACCGCCGGTCCGGGTCGCGGTCCATCGCCCGGGCCACGATCCCCACCAGCTCCGGGCCGACCAGCTCCCGCGGACCGACCAGGGGCGCGGGCGGACCGGTCCGCACCGCCTCGACCACCGCGTCCGAGGATCCGTCGAACGGCGGCCGGCCGGCGATCACGTGGTACAGCGTAGCCCCGAGCGCGTACTGGTCGGTCGCCGGGGTGGCCGGACCGCCCGCCACCCGCTCCGGCGCGAGGTACGCGGCCGTCCCGAGCACGCCCGCCCCGAAGTCGAGCAGGCGGACCTCGCCGTAGCTGCCGAGCACGATGTTCTGCGGCTTCACGTCGCGGTGGATCACGCCGCGATCGTGCGCGTAGGCGAGCCCCTGCGCGACCGACGCGAGCGCGCCGATCAACCGGCGGAGCGCAGGGCCGGTGCCGGCCGGCAGGCGATCCACCAGCGTCGCGCCGCCGACCTCCTCCATCGTGTAGAACAGGCCCCCGTCCGGCAGCACGCCCACGTCGTACACGGTGACGATCGCCGGGTGTCGGAGCCGCGCCGCCGCGCGCGCCTCGGCCAGCAGGTCGGTCTGACGGGCGCTCGGGCGAGGCCGGAGCACCTTCAGCGCGAGGGTCCGCTGCAGGACCCGATCCCGGACCCGCCAGACCTCGCCGAACCCGCCGCGGCCGAGGAGCGCGATCCGCTCGTACCGAGGATCGTCCCCGATCGGCGCCGCCCCGGGCTCCGTCGCGGGATCCGCGACCTCCGGCGGGAGCGTGTCCGCCCCGAACGCGCTCGCCAGCCAGTCCGCCACGGCCTGCACCGCGTCGGGGGGCAAGCCGAGCCGGGCACCGAGGTCGTCGAGCTGGCGTCGCAGGCGTGGATCGAGCATCGCGCGGACAGGATAGTCGGTGTCCGCCGATGACGACCACTCGCCCGTCGACCCCCCTCGCCCACCTCCGGATCGTCCCGACCGCCGCGGGCGGCTGGCGGCTCACCGTGGGCGACGGCTCCACGCGCCCGGTCGAGGGGACGATCCCCGCCGGACCGGCGCTCGACGCGCTGCTCGCCGCGCACGCCCCGGCGGTCGAGCGGACGCGGGTGATGGTCGCCGGGTCGGACGTCGGGTACACCCGGGCCGAGGACGAGGTCGGACAGCGGTTCGCGGCCGCGCTCGCCGCCGCCGGTCCCGCGTGGGCCCACCTCCAGGTCCTGCGCGGGCGG
>JBEBJW010001633.1:0-1805 GCA_040079715.1 Myxococcota bacterium
GCGACCGAGATCGCGCCGAGCCCGATCCCCGGCGCCGCCCACGCCGCGAGGGCCACCGCCCGCGCAGCGACCGGCGACGGCCCGGTCCGCGGGAGCCCCCCGCGCAGGAACGGAGGGACGTCCTTCGCGAGCAGCACCCCGTTCGCCGCGACCACGAACCCGGCCGCGATCCCGACGCTCGCCGCGCGGATCGGCCCGTCCGCAGCCTCGGTCCACCCGACCCCGGCCGCGAGCAGCCCGAGCAGCCACCCGGCGGTGACCAGCGTCCGACGGGTCCGCCAGCCGTGCCGCAGATCGTCGAGCAGGTACACCCGCCACCCGGCCGGGACGAACCGGGCCAACCAGTCGAGGTACACCTGGCTCGCGTCGGCCGGCGCGTCGACCGCCGCGTACCGGGCGTCGATCTCGGACACCACCGCGGTCCCGCGGAACCAGGTCCGATCGGCGAGCCCCCGGGCGAGCGGCCACGCGACCACCGCTCCGACCGCAGGCGCGAAGGCGAGCCCGATCGCGCGCGGATCCCCAGCCGCCGCGGCCGGCACCGCCTCCGACGCGAGCCCGAGCAGCCCCGCGGAGGCGACCAGCAGGGCCCCCGGCGCGTACAGGAACGCCGCGACCGGCCGCGGGTTGCTCCCGCGGATCAGGTCCAGCACCCCCGCCATCGACGGGGACTCGGCGACCTCGATCGCCAGCAGGTGCGCGAGCGCCCCGCCGGTGATCCCGAGGGCGGTGCACGACCCGATCACCGCGACCGCGACCACCCAGGCGAGCGCGTCGCCGGCGAGCGCGATCGGCGAGAGCGCGATCGCCGCCCCCGGCGTGATCCACCACCGGCTGGCCGCGACCGTCAGCAGCTCGGCCCGGACCACCGCGCGCGGGTCCACCGGGAGCAGCGCGAGGACGTCGCGGTGCGGACCCCGGATCAACGCCGAGTACACCTCGATCGACATCCACCCGACCACCACCACCGCCGCCCGGAGGACCACCGCCCGGATCCCGTCGGCCCGGTCCGCGCCCGGCTCGTCGAGGAACGCGAGGAACGTGGGGCGAACCAGCGGGACCAGCATTACCGCCGCCGCGAGCGGAACGAGGATGTCGCGGACCACGACCGCCACCCCCTCGGTGCGGATCCGGTTCGCGAGCTGGCGCTGGGCGACGTGGAGGTAGGGATCGGCCACGGGAGCGTCTAACGGGGTACAACAGGGTCGTGGAGGTCCCGTGTCGTTGGTGTGGCTGATCGGTGTGGCGCTCGCAGCCCCGGAGGACGCGGATCCGGACGACGACGACCTCGATCTGCCCTCCACCGCCGGCCAGAAGACCGACGAGGGCTGGGGGTTCGAGAAGCAGACCTCGAAGCTCGAGCAGACGGTCGACGACGACGAGGGGATGCACGACTTCGTCGCCGACGCGAAGAAGAAGGCGCCGCCGCCGGTGTGGTGGCACCTCGATCCGCGCGGCAAGGGCGCGCTGCACGACGACTTCGACATCCAGATCGACGCGTACAACGACGAGTTCCTGCTGGTCGAGCTGCCGGTGGTGGTCGCGACCGATCGCGCCTCGTTCACCGCGGCACACCCCGGCGGGATCGTGCTGATCGCCGAGATCACCAGCGGCGCCCTCCGGCGGGTGGTCAGCGAGATCGTCGCGCCGGAGGCGGTGTTCGACGCCGCCCCGACCCTCGTGTTCCTGAAGACCGCGCTGCCGACCCCGGCGAAGACCGGCGAGGTCCGGTTCCTGGTCAAGGTCGGCGAGCTGCCCGCCCCGCCGCCGGCCCCGGTCGAGGGCGCGAAGGCGAAGGCCGACGC
>JBEBJW010001634.1:0-1805 GCA_040079715.1 Myxococcota bacterium
ACGACCCGACGACGTGGATCCGGTTCCGGCAGGCGCTCGAGCGCGCCGACGGGCACCGCTCGCCGCTGAAGCGGGCGGTGCTCGATCGGGGTCCGACCCCGATGCCGGTGGCCGAAGCCGCGATCCCCGGGTTGAACGCGGCCCAGCGGCGGGCGGCGCACGCGGCGCTCGGGTCCCCCGACCTCACGCTGGTGTGGGGGCCGCCCGGCACCGGCAAGACCCGGGTGCTGGCGCACGTGCTCGCCGCCCTGGTCGCGGACGGAGACCGGCCGTGGGCGCTGGCGGACTCGAACGCGGCGGTCGATCACCTCGCACTCGCCGCGGTCGGGCTCGGGCTCGACGTGGTCCGGATCGGTCCGGTCAGCCGGGTCGGACCGGCGCTCGCCGATCGGCGGCTCGAGGCGCGGATCGCGGCGTCGATGCTCGGGCCGACCCTCGCGTCGCTCGACCGGGAGATCGTGCGGACCTGGGGCACGCAGACCGCGCGGCGGCTGGTCACCGAGCGGGCGGCGGTGTGGGACCAGGCGCGCGACCTCGTGTTGTCCGGCGCGGACGTGATCGCGACCACGTTCGGGACCGCGGCCCGGCTGGTCGAGGCGCTGCCGACAGCGCGGACCGCGGTGGTCGACGAGGCGACCCAGGCGACCGAGCCGGCGGTGTGGGTGGTGGTGCCGTTCGTCGAGCGGCTCGTGTTGGCCGGCGATCCCGCGCAGCTCGGCCCGGTGGTCCGGGTGCCGGACAGTCCGCTCGGGGTGTCGCTGCTCGAGCGGTGGGTGTCGCCGGCGACGCCGATGCTCGAGGTCCAGCACCGGATGGCGCCGGAGCTGCGGCGGCTGGTCGCCGGGGTGTACGGCCCCGCCTACGTCGACGCGCCCGAGACCGCGACCCACCTGCCGGTGCTCGAGCTCCCTGCGCTGTGGATCGACACCGCGGGGGCGGGCGGCGAGGAGCGGGACCCGGTGACCCGGTCGCTGTTCGATCCGCTGGAGGTGCGGCTCGCGGCGCTCGCGGTGGCGGAGATCCTGGCCCGGGGGATCGCCCCCGGAGACATCGGGGTGATCGCGCCGTACGCGGCGCAGGTGGCGAAGCTGCGCGAGGCGCTGCCGGCGATCGAGGTCGCCACGGTCAACGCGTTCCAGGGGCGGGAGAAGGAGGCGATCGTGGTCACGTTCGTCCGGTCGAACCCCGCGCGGGAGCTCGGGTTCGTGGCGGACGGGCGGCGGCTGACGGTGGCGCTGACCCGCGCGCGCCGGCAGCTGGTGCTGATCGGGGACGCGGCCACGCTGTCGGTGCACCCGCGGTTCGCGGCCCTGTTGGACGCGGTGGTGACGGTGTCGGTGTGGGAGCCCCCGTGGAGCGACGCCCTGGACGGCTGATCGCTTGCGCCTGCCCGCGTCCTGTGGACCCGCTCCTCCAGCGCCGAACCGCCGCGTCCGGATCCGGCCGACGGATCGAAGGCCAGTCGCGGGCGCTCGCGGGCATCGGACGGCAGGAGGTCATCCGATGCGTCCGTCGCTGCGCCGCCGTCCCTGCGTGCACCGCGCCGTCCCCCGGCATCGCCCTCGTACCGACCGGCTCCGGCACCGCCACCGGCCCGACCTCGCCCACCGACACCCCGTCCACCGGCTCGACCACGACGGTGTTCGACGACTTCGTGCCGACGCACCTCGCCGTGTGGGCCGACTTCGGGTACGACGCCGAGGTCGGCGCGCTGATCGAGGTCGTGCACGAGGACGAGCGGTACCCGCCCGCGATCCACCTCGCGTTCGGCGACGACGTGTGGGCGTCCGGCACCACCACCGTCG
>JBEBJW010001635.1:0-1803 GCA_040079715.1 Myxococcota bacterium
CTCCAGTGCAGCTTCGGCGCCGAGATGGTGGTGTACCACGCCGAGCCGGACGGGTCGCTGACCCCGATCGACGCCGACGTCGACGTATGCGCCAACCCGTCCCTGCTGTACGGGACCTGCGCGCCCGGCGGCCGCCTCGGCCAGCTGACCCACGGCGACGTCACCGTGAAGTGGATCTGCCGCCAGAACCAATACAAGCCCGGCGCCACCACCGATCCCACGCTGCGGTACGACGACGTCGGCGCGATCCTCCACAACGCGCGGACCGGCGCGACCTGCTTCTTCGACGACCTCGACGGGACCGGGCTCGCGGGTGACAACTGGCCGCAGATGGACCTCGAGCAGCCCGACGCCGATCCGAAGCGGTTCACGGCGCTGTTCTACAACGCCGACGGCCAGGGGTGCACCGGCTGCCACGACAACGACCCGTTCAACTACTCGCCGCAGCTGTGGTCCGTCGGGTGGGTGCCCGGCGACTACGTGTTCAGCGACTACGCGTTGGTCACCGTCGGCGGGACGCTCCGCCCGGTGAGCCACGCCTACCTCGTGTCACCCGAGGCCGCGGCGTGCACTCAGTGCCATCGGATCACCTCGACCTCCACCTGCAGCAGCTGGGCGCCGAACGCGCTCGGGGTCAGCAAGGGCGGCGGGATCGAACCCGGCGTCGCCCACGCCGGTGTCGATCCGTCGGACCCGCGGTGGGCGCTGTCGACCTGGATGCCGGAGCCGCCGACGGACGCGGTCAGCTGGGAGGCGGTGTACGGCGAAGCCCGGGACGTGGTCCTCGCGTGCTGTTCGCAGCCGGGAGTGGACACCGCGGCCACCGCCCAGCACCCGGCCTGCACCTGGGACTGGCGCTGAGCGCGCGCCGGAGGTCGACCGCGCGGAACGATCCGCCGATCCGAGCGTCGGACGCCGTGTTCGGGTAGACTGTTCCGGGGGTGCGCGGTGGTCCTGTTCTGGCCGCTGCCGGCCGCTGCGCAGGCGGTCCGGCACTTCGAGGTCGAGCCCGCGCTCGCGTTCGACGCGACCCGGAGCTACCCCGGAGACGTGGATGACGACGGGGACGTCGACCTCGTGTCCACCACGCTCGACGGCGCGCTCCGGTGGCACCCGAACGACGGGGCCGGGAACTTCGGCGCGGCGGTGATCCTGCCGTTCGACGCGTACGGGATGGTGCTCCTCCCCCCGCTCGACCTCGACGCCGACGGCGACGTCGAGCTGCTGCTCGGAGCCGACGACGACGGGCTGTACGCCGTGGACGCGGTCGGGGCGTCGCGGGTGGTGCTGTCCGGGTGGGTCGTCGCCCTCGCGCAGGCCGACCTCGACGGCGACGGCGACCTCGACCTCGCGCTGTCCGTCGACGATCAGCTCCGGTGGTCCGAGAACCTCGGCGGCGGCGTGTTCGCCGCCACCACGGTGGTGGATCTGGTCGACCGGATCGCCGCGCCGGCGGCCGGCGACATCGACGGCGACGGGCGGGTCGACCTGGTGTCTGCCTCGATCGCGGACGGGTGGATCCGGTGGTACCCGAACCGCGGGCCCAGCGGGTTCGGCGCTGCGGTGGACGTGGTCCAGGCCGTCCACCCCGGCGCGGTCCACCTCGCAGACCTCGACGGAGACGGCGCGCCGGACCTCGTGACGTCCGACGACGCGACCGGCGCGGTGTGGACCCTCCGCAACGCCGGCGGCGGCGCGTTCGAGCCGCCGGTGGCCGTCCCGCTGCCGCTCCCCGAGGTGTATGCGGTCGACGACCTCGACGCAGACGGCGATGTCGACCTGTTGGCCGGCTCGGTCCACCTG
>JBEBJW010001636.1:0-1802 GCA_040079715.1 Myxococcota bacterium
CGCGCGGTCGACCGTCGCCGGCGAGGTCGGCACCGTTTCCGGCGGGTCGGACCAGCGGTTCGAGCTCGCCCCCGGCGCGTACCACGTCACCGGCTCGGCGGCGGGCTACGACCCGGTCAGCCAGGACGTGACGGTGGGTCCGGACGGGGCGTCGGTCGACCTCGTGGTCACCCCGTCGGCCGGGGCGAAGATCGTGGTGTCCCGCGACAAGATCGATCTGCGCGAGTCGATCCGGTTCCGGACCGCGAGCGCGACGATCGATCCGGCGTCGTTCCCGCTGCTCGATCAGGTCGTGACCGTGCTCCGCGACTACCCGGAGATCCGCAAGCTCCGGATCGAGGGCCACACGGACTCGCGCGGAGCGGACGCGACGAACCTCGCCCTGTCCACGTCCCGCGCCGCGTCGGTCCGCCAGTACCTCGTGGACCACGGGATCGCCGGCGATCGGCTCACCAGCGAGGGGTTCGGCGAGACCCGGCCCCTGGATCCGAGCGAGACGCCGGACGCGTGGGCGAAGAACCGCCGGGTGGATCTGGTGGTCGAGACCTGGGCCGAGTGAGCTACCGCGGCTCGTCGCGGACCGCGACCTCGGCGAGCCGCGCGCGCAGATGACGGTTGCGCTTCTCGATGAACCAGGGGTCGAACCCGACCTTCTTCAGGTCCGACCGCAGCCGGTACAGCAGCACGTCGAGCTTGTTCGCGTCGCCGGACCGGCCCCACAGCGCGGTCTGGACCTCGCCGTCGCTGCACCAGCCGCGATCGTCGTGCCGGACCTCGCCCTGCTCGGCGTACCGGCGCGCGAGGAACCACAGCAACACCGCGCGGTTCCCGGAGTCGGCCTGGAACCTCGCCCCGGACACGAGGTCCGACAGCATCGCCCACGGGCCGGTCGGTCCGTCGAGCGCGACCTCGAGCCGGTACGGGAACGTCGACGGCGCCATCGTCACCGTGGGCACCTTGTCCGCTGCGAGCTCGGCCAGCCTGAACACCCGCCCGCCGACGGTGAACTGGCCGCCGATGTCGAGGGGGGCGTCGGCTTCGCCGCGGACCAGGCGGATTTCGTCCGGGTGGACGATCAACATCACCGTGTCGGGGGCGTCGCGCAGGTCGAGGTCTCCGCCCGGTCCGATCCGGAACCGGTCGCGGATCAGGGCGTACGACACGCCGGCGTGCAGGTCTTCGAGGCAGTACGACCGGGTGGGGGTGGGCGCGGGGGTGTGCGCCGGCTCGATTTGGGTGACCACCGTGCCGAACCGGAGCTGGTCGCCGACGCGCAGCTCGTGTTGACCGTCGATCCGTTGCTCTCCGACGAACGTGCCGTTCGAGCTCCGCAGATCCCGGACCCAGGTCTTGTCTGCCTCGACCCACACCATCGCGTGGTGCCACGACACCGTCGGGTCGGCCAGCATCAGCCCGCTCCGGGGGCTCCGTCCGACGGTCAACGGCTCGGCCCCGAGCGGCTGCTCGAGCTGCACCGTATCGGTTCGGATCACCAGGGACGTCTGCACCGGCGAAGGATAGCCCCCGTCGCGAACCGGGTCCACCTGGGTCGATCCGCCTCGGTCGGTTAAGTCAGGTCCCCCGATGCGACTGGTGATGCCCGATACGGTCGAAGTGCCTGCCACGCTCCGCAAGGGGCGGTACGTGCTGGGCGCCCCGCTCGGGGAGGGGGGAGCGGCGCGGGTGGTGCGCGCGTTGGACACCGAGCTGCGGGTCGAGCGGGCGATCAAGCTGATCGCGGCGGGTGACGAGGTCCGCGAGACGCTCCAGCGGCGGCTCCAGGCCGAGGCGCGCGCGATGGC
>JBEBJW010001637.1:0-1802 GCA_040079715.1 Myxococcota bacterium
AGGGGGCGGCGGCGGTGCGCGGGCGGGCGACCGCGCTGATCCGCGGCGGGGCGCTCCGGGAGGCCGAGACCCTGCTGGACGTGATCGTCGCTGCGGACAAGAAGCCGAAGCCGGACGTGGCCTGGCTGGTCGCGAACGTGAAGCTCGGCCTCGGGGATCTCGACTCGGCCCGGGAGGCCCTCAGGGAGTGCCTGAAGAACGCCCCGAAGAAGGCGGCGTACCGCCCCGAAGCCGAGGCCCTGCTCGAATCCCTGCGAGGTTGACGATGCGCGACGCACCGAGCGTGACCGCGGCGTGGGTGGCGGTGTGGCGGACCCTGGGACGGCGCCTGCCGCCGGCGGCCCGGCTGGCGGACGACCCGTACGGCGCGTCGTTCGCGAGGCTCCCGACGCGGACCCTCGCCCGGTGGGCCCCGACGGCGATGACCGTGCCGATGTGGCCGGCGGTGCTGTACATGCAGGTCCGGACCCGGGCGATCGACGACGTGCTGCGCGCGTTCGTCGCGGGCGGTGGGCGCCAGGTGGCGATCCTCGGCGCCGGGTACGACTGCCGCGCCAGCCGGTTCGCGGCCGAGCTCGGTCAGACGCGGGTGTTCGAGATCGACCACCCGGCGACCCAGGCCCGCAAGCGACGGGTGCTCCCGCCGCACCCCGGACCCGGGCCGGACGTGACGTACCTCGCGTGGGACTTCGAGCAGCGGCCGGTGTCCGAGCTCCCGGGCGCGCTGGGAGCGCTCGGCCACGATCCGACCCTCCCGACGCTGACGGTGTGGGAGGGCGTGACGATGTACCTGACCGAGGGGGCGATCGACGCGTCGGTCCGGGCGGTGGCGACGTTGTCGGCGCCGGGATCGCCGTTCGTGATCAGCTACCTCGACAAGCAGTACGTCGATCACCCGTCGGTCGCGCGGGTGGTGGTCGGGCGGGCGGTGGCGACGATCGGCGAGCCGTTCCGGTTCGGGTGGGACCCGTCGGCGTTGCCGGCGTGGTTCGCCGAGCGCGGGTTCGACACCACCTGGGACGCGTCGATGAACGAGCTCGGGCGCAGGCTGCTGCCGGCGCGGTACAGCCGGCTGCTCCAGATCGGCGGGCACCGGATCGCGCTCGTGACCCGCCGGTAGCCGTCTACCGGGTTCGTTCGATCAGGTGGAACCCGTACGGGGACTCCACCACCGACCGCTCGCCCGGCCGGAGCGCGAACGCCGCCTCCTCGAACGCCGGGATCAGCTGGCCCCGCGCCACCGGCCCGAGGGCGCCCCCGACCGACGCCGAGGGATCCTCGGACGAGGAACGGGCGAGCGCGGCGAAGTCGCCGCCGGCCGCGAGCTGGGCCGCGAGCGCGTCGATCCGGGCCTTCGCCTGGTCGCGGGTCCGGGTGGACGCGCTCTTCCACGCGCCCTGCCAGCCGACCACGATCTGGCGGACCTCGACCTCGACCACCGCGTCGCGGCGGACCACGTGCCAGCCGAACGGCGTCTCGAACGGGGCGGTGATCCCGCCGACCGGCACCGCGGCGACCGCCCGCTCGAACGCCGGGACCATCGTGCCCGGCGCGTACGCCCCGACCCGGCCTCCGCGGGGGGCGGTCGGGCCGTCGGACCGGGTCCGGGCGAGATCCTCGAGCGCCACCCCGCCGGTCGTCGCCTGGCGCCAGACGTCGACCGCCAGATCGTACGCCTCGGCGGTGGTCCGGGTGACCGACGCCGGCGCGCCAGCGGCCCCGTGGTACGTGATCAGCACCTGGGTGGCCGCGTACCGGGGCTCGGTCGGCTCGGCGGAGGCCGCGGGGGCGACGGCCGGGGC
>JBEBJW010001638.1:0-1802 GCA_040079715.1 Myxococcota bacterium
GGGCCGCGCCGAGCCGGCCGCCCTCGGGACCGACCCACACCCCATCGGCGTCGGCCCGCCCACCGGCGGCGAGGGGCGCGAACCACAGCGCGACCTCCGCGGCGTCGGACCCGGCGACCGCGAGCCCCACGGCGAGGTCGCCCCGCCCGTCGCCGTCGACGTCCCCGGGCGCCACGGGCACGGGGCCGAGCCCGGCGGTCGGCGCGGCCAGGACCAGCACCCGGTCGGCGTCGCCACGGGCCACCGTCCCGTCCCGCCCCCCGAGCGCGACCACCAGCTCCGCGACCCCGTCGGGACCGCGCTCCGCGGCGACCACCAGGTCCGCGAGGCCGTCGCCGTCGAGGTCCGACCCGAGGTCGAGCGCCGCGCCGAACCCGGCGTCCGGTCCCCCGTCGACCACCACCCGCGCGAGCGAGGCGAGCTCGGCCCCGTCGACGGGCGGGGCGTCGATCAGCCAGACCCGCCCGACGTCCTGGGCCGAGAGCCCCGGCGCGGACACCGCCCAGTCGACCGGACCGTCGCCGGTCGCGTCGCCGCCCCCGTCGACCGCGTACCCGACGCCGAGCGGCCCGGACATGCGCGCCACCCCGGACGCGGTCGCGAGGTCGACGTCGCCGGGGCTGGTCCGCCCGAACCCGACCCACACCGTGTCGCTCGCGTGGTCACCGCGGGTCCGGACCCCGATCGCCACGTCGGAAAGGCCGTCGCCGTCGACATCGCCGAGCCCCGCGACCGCGACCGGCCCCGGCGCGCTCCCGTCGAACCGGACCCGCCCGCCGCCGACCACGTCGACCACGGTGGCGCCGCCGGCGTCGTCACCGACGATCAGCTCGCCGAACCCGTCGCCGGTGGTGTCCCCGGCGGCGGCGGCCGGGCACCCGCGCGCGATCACGACCCCGTCGTCGATCGTCCGGTCGCCGGCGAGGGCGCACGGCCGGTCGGCGTCGCAGCCCTGGGCCACCCCGTCCCCGCAGACCTCTCGGGCGCCGGGGTGGACGGTGGCAGTGTCGTCGTCGCAGTCTCCGGCGTTCTCCGTCCAGCCGTCGCCGTCCCAGTCGTGGGCCGGATCGTTCGGCGCGACCGACGCCGGAGGCACACACGACGCGAGGATCGACCAGACCACCGCCGACACCGTAGCCCGGACCGGCCTCGCCCGGTACCCCAGCTCGGCAGGGCGAGACCTCGATCCGCGGTCGGACCGAGAGGAGCGATCGGACGCATGGGCAAGAACCCCGGACGTTCGGTTGCCGCAGAAAACCGCACCAGGAGCACATTCTGCTTCAACCGAACACGGCTGAAATGTGCCATCTGGACCACCCGGATCGGGAGTGCCGCCGACGGCCTTCGCTCACCGCTCGCCGGCGAAGCACAGGTCGTTGAACCCCGCCCGGACCGGGTCGGAGTCCACCTTGACCGTCGTCCAGTCCACCGCGTCGTCGCTGACGTATACCCGGTCGTGCCAACCGGTCGCGACGAACCGGACGGTGTATCCGATCGGCGCGTCGGACAGCCCGTCTCCTAGATCGATCCACGACCGCCCGTCGACGCTGTCGTACACCGGGTCCGGCCACCCTCCGATCACGAACCGACCGTCACCGAACGCGATCCCCGATCGGTACGCCGTCCCGACGACGTCGTCGGTCCAGCTCACCCCGTCGACGGTGGTGGCGACGGCGCGCTCCACCGACCTGCTCGCACAGCTCGCCGCCGACTGGCCGGGGCCCGAGGGTTCGTTGCTGACGGTGACCGCGGATGCCACCGACGAGGAGGCCGTGCGCTCGGCCGTCGCCCGCGCGCTGAGC
>JBEBJW010001639.1:0-1800 GCA_040079715.1 Myxococcota bacterium
GCCGACCGGATCGCCGAGCTCGAGCGCGCGTTCGCCGAGGCCACGAACCGGCTCGAGGCCAAGGCGGCGCGGCTGGAGGCGGCGGACCGGTCGCACCTGCTGCTCCAGCACCTGTACGACATCAGCAAGGTCCTGACCGGCTTCCAGTCGATCGACGCGACCTTGCCGGCGGTGCTGGCGTTGATGGCCGAGACCCTCGCCCTCCGGAGCGCGATCTTCATCGGCGAGGCCGGCTCTGGCCGGACCCTGGTGTGGCAGGCGCCCGGCGAGTCCGCGTCCCAGCTCGGCGCCGCCCGCGCGCACGCCCAGACTTCGTACAACTACCTCACCCACACCGACGCCGACCTGTTCGGCGACCCGGAGATCTCGTTCGACCTCCCGCCGCGCCCGCAGATCGCGCCCGCGCTGCCTCGGCAGTTCGTGATCCTGCCGCTCGCCGTCGGTCGGGGCTCGATCTTCGGCGCCCTGCAGGTCGAAGCGGACGGACCGCTCCACGAAGACGACCTGGTGTGCGTCAACGCGGTGGTCAACCAGCTCGCGGTCGCCCTCGATCGGCAGCACCTGAGCGAAGTCCGTCACGCGGCGTCGGCGGCACGCGAGCGCGAGCAGCGGCTGCTGGCCGAGCTCAGCGTCGCGGTGGGCGGGTCGCTGGAGTGCAAGACGATCCTCCACCAGCTCGCCGGGTTCATCGTGCCGGCGCTGGCCGACCTGTGCGTGATCGACGAGATCGAAGTGGACGGGACGGTGACCACGGTGGTCCGCTCGATCGACGGGCGGAGCGAAACGGAGGGGGCGCGCCTGAGCGCGGTCCCGACGGCCCGGCCGATGCGGGTGGCTCGGGTCCTCGACCCCCTCCACGACGGTCTCGCGCGCGACGCCGACCACGCCGAAGCGCTGTGGGAGGCCGGGGTGTCCTCGGCGATGGTGGTCCCGATGATCGTCCGCGGACGGGAGGTCGGCTCGATCCTGTTCGGGTCGACCACCTCCGCCCGGACGTTCACCAGCGCGGACCTCGCGCTGGCCGCGGAGTGCGCCCACCGGGCCGCGATCGCGCTCGACAACGCCCACCTGTACGACGCGGCCCAGCGCGCGATCCGGACCCGGGAGGACCTGCTGGCGGTGGTGTCGCACGATCTCCGGACCCCGCTCGGGGTGATCCTGCTGAACATCACGCTGCTCCTGCGGGACGGTGCGCCGGACGCCGACCGACTCAAGAAGCACCTCGAGAGCATGCGGCGGTCCGCCGGCCGGATGAGCCGGCTGGTCTCGGACCTGCTCGACGCCGCCAGCATCGACGCCGGCCACCTGTCGCTCGACCCGCTGCCGCTCGCCGCCGGGCCGCTGATCGTCGACCTGCTCGACGGCCTCGACCCGGTGCTGACCGCGAAGGCGGTCGAGGTCCAGTGCGCGGTGCCGAGCGACCTGCCGTGGGTCCACGCGGACGCCGCCCGCCTCCAGCAGGTCCTGGCGAACCTGGTGGGGAACGCGATCAAGTTCACCCCCGCCGGGGGCCGGGTGTCGATCGAGGCGAAGGCCCAGGGGACCGAGGTCCTGTTCGCGATCCGGGACACCGGGCCGGGGATCCCGTCGGACGAGCTGCCGAAGCTGTTCGGGCGGTTCTGGCAGGCCCACCGCACCGCCAGGCTCGGCACCGGCCTCGGGCTGTTCATCGCCAAGGGGATCGTCGAGGCCCACCACGGGCGGATCTGGGTCGAGAGCGAGCTCGGCCGGGGGAGCACGTTCCGGTTCACCCTCCCCGCCCGGTCCCCGGTCGCTGCGACCTGACTCGCCTGCTGCCGG
>JBEBJW010001640.1:0-1799 GCA_040079715.1 Myxococcota bacterium
GCCGAGGCGCGGGCCGTCGCCGACCGGGTGCGCGCGTGGCTCGACGGCCAGGGCGTCGACAGCCTGCTCGCGGACTCCGGCAACGGCTGGCACGTGCTCGTCCCGCTGGTGCCCGCGCACGGCGACGACATCGCCCAGGCCGCGCGCGACGCCCGGACGCTGCTGCGCTGGCTCGACGCCCGATTCTCGACCCCGACCGCGAAGGTCGACACCTCCACGTTCAACCCGTCGCGGATCCTCAAGTTGTACGGCTCGCTCGCGATGAAGGGCGCGGACACCCCGGAGACGCCGCACCGGTGGTCGTCGATCGACCTGGCGGTGATCCCCGAGGACACCGACCTGTTCGCGCGGCTCGCCGCCGAGACGCGGGTGCTGCCCCTCCCGACGCCAAAGCGGGCGTCGGCGTGGGACGGCTGGCGCGAGGCAGCGCTGGCAGCGCTCCCGCTGGAGGCGGTGTACGGCGAGTGGCTCACCGGGCGCGTGTCCGGCGAGGGGTGGCTCCAGTGCCGCGACCCGTTCGCGCCGAGCGGGGACGAGCGCCCGTCCGCCGGGGTGGCGGACGGCACCGGCGAGGCCGAGCGCGGCTCGTTCCACAGCTTCCGGTCGAGCCACACCGACGACGTGTTCGGGTTCCTGGTGCGGATCGGCCGCGCGACCGACTTCCGGTCGGCGTGCGCGCTGGTGGGGTCCCTCGCCGGCGTCCCGACGCCCGACGGCAAGGCCGATCGGTGGGCGAACCTGCGCCTCGCCTGGTCGTCGGCGGACATGGACCGCCGCGACGAGCTCGTACGGGCGTCGGTGGACGAGGTCCTCGCGGAGCCCCGCGCGCAGCAGGCCCAGGCGCTGACCGGGCTGCGCGAGGTCGTCGGGACCGACCTGCGCGAGGTGGTCCGCGCGGCGCGCGACGCGAAGAAGCAGGAGCAGCGGCGGGACCAGGTCGAACGCACGCGGCGCGGCCGAGTCGTCGTCGACCACTTCGTGAACCGCGACTCCATCGAGGACCTGTTCGTCGCGCTGATCGAGGCGGTGAAGCCGTTCGAGCGGTTCTTCCGGACCGAGCGGGACATCGTGTTCGTCCGGCGCGCGGTCGGGCCGATGCTCGTGACCGAGCGCAACCTGGGCGGGCTGCTCTCGGCGCTGGTCGAGATCCGGCAGCTCCGGGACGCCGACGAGGGCGAGGAGCTGATGCGGTTCACCGTGCTCCCGATGGATCTCGCGCGGGCATTCGTGAGCTCGCCCCGCGTGCACATGCTGCTGCCGCCGCTCCGGCAGTACACCCGGTCGCCGCAGTTCGATCGGGACTGGGCGTTCGTCGCCCAGCCCGGCTACCACGCGCCCAGCGCCACGTACTACGACGGGCCGGCGATCGAGGTGCGGGACGGCGTCGAGACGCT
Organism: Myxococcota bacterium; assembly: GCA_040079715.1. Classification (GTDB taxonomy): domain Bacteria; phylum Myxococcota_A; class UBA796; order UBA796; genus JACKER01. Next base: position 1,395 of record JBEBJW010001640.1, read on the forward strand.
GGACGCGGCTGTCGCGGACTTCCACTGGCGGGAGGCGGCGGACAAGGTCAACTTCGTCGGCGCGCTGCTGACCGCGCTCACGATGCCGCACTGGGGCCGCGGGCACCCGTTCCTCGCGATCAACGGGAACAAGCCGGGAGTCGGCAACGCGCAGACGAACCGGCCGATCCAGAGCCCGGTGCTCGAGCGGTGCATCACCGACACCAAGCTGAACTTCCGGCGGCTGGGCGGCAACAGCGCGATCAGCCGCCCGCAGAACGACGTGCTGTTCTGCCTCACGATGAACCTGGTCCAGCTCGGGGCGGATCTGCGGCGCCGGGCGCTGCCGCTGAACCTGGAGCTCGACGGGAACGTGCGGTCCACGAAGTACGCGCTCGGCGACCTGGTCGGCTGGGTCACCGAGCG
>JBEBJW010001641.1:0-1795 GCA_040079715.1 Myxococcota bacterium
GCCACCCCGCGGGCAGCCCGACCTCCGCCGACAGCGACGGCCAGCCCGGCCGGTCGATCGCCGCGCGGGCTGTCACCACCGCGAGCCACACCGCGCCGAGCAGCGCCGCGTCGGCCACCAGGCCCGCGACCCGCCCCCACGCCGCCCGCTCGCGGTCGTCACCGATCATCGGACCACTGTAGCCGGTTCGCCCGGTCGATCGCGTGGGCGGTACGTTACGGTTACCGGGATGGATCGCCCCGACCTCTATCGGTACCTCGACTTCCGGGCGTACCTCCGCGACTGGTACGAGGCCCGGCGCCGCGACGATCCCGGCTTCAGCAAGCGGGGGTTCGCGCGGTTGGCGGGGAAGAGCTCTCCGGGCCTGCTGTCCGAGGTGATGGACGGCGAGCGCCAGCTCACCGGGGCGATGGTCGGGGCGTTCGCGAACGCGTTGGGCTTGTCGAGACCCGAGGCGGACTTCTTCGACGCGCTGGTCCAGTTCGACCAGGCGACCGACACCCGGGCCCGGCGCCACGCGTGGGAGCGGATCAGCGCGGTCCGCGCGTTCCAGGAGGCGCGCCCGATCGAGACCGCCTCCGCCCAGTACCTGTCGCACTGGTGGTTCCCGGTGGTCCGCGAGCTCGCCCACCGGGCGGACTTCGACCCCGATCCGGCGTGGATCGCGAAGCGGGTCCGCCCGCAGATCACCGAGGCCCAGGCCCGGCGGGCGCTCGAGGTGCTGCGCGAGCTCCGCCTGCTCGAGCCGGACGCGACCGGGCGGCTCCGGCCGTCCGACGTGGTCGTGAGCACGCCGCACGAGGTCGAGGGGCTCGCGGTCCACGACTACCACCGCGGGATGCTCGAGCGGGCGATCGAGTCGATCGACCGGTTCCCCCAGGAAGATCGTCACCTGCTCGCCGCCACCGTCTCGGTGCCGCACGCGCTGATCGAGACGCTGAAGGCCGAGCTCAACGGGTTGCAAGAGCGGATCCTCGATCTGTCCAGTCGATTCGACGGTCCCCCGGAGGAGGTGCTACAGGTGCACCTGGTGATGTTCCCGTTGTCCGACCGGGGCCGGGCGGAGGGCCGATGACCGGAGGGTTCTTCGTGCGGTACTGGGTGTCGTCCGCGATCGTGGTCGCTGCGGCGGGCGGCCTCGCGGGCTGCGGCAACGAGTGGGGTGGCGGCACCGGCGTCGGCAACCCGGGCACCACCCGGATCGCGCTCGCCGAGCCCGAGCCGGGGGTCACGATGCGGTCGGCCGGCGGCCGGGTGTCGGTGATCGAGGCGGGCCGGTGCGACGGCTCGATCGACCCCGAGGTGGTGGCGAGCGAGGTCGACCTGCTCGGCGCCGGACCGTTCCCGCTGCCCGCCGGCGAGCTGTGCGAGCTCGCGGTGGTGTTCGATCCGCCGGTGACCGTGATCGGCGACGTGTCGGGCGGGGCGACGTTCCACGTGGCACTCGACGTGCGGCGGGTGTCGGTCCCGGTGGATCCGCCGTTCACGCTCGACGGCGACGCGCTGGTGTACGAGCTCGGCAAGGACGCCTGGCTGGATCTCGAGCGGCTCGGGTACCCAGCACCGGGTGACGCGGTCGAGATCGCGCCCGGGTCCCCCCTCCACGACGACGTGGCACACCGGCTGTCCCGGTCGAAGCTGTTCATCGACGCCGACGGCGACGGGGCGCTGTCGGTCGACGAGCGCGCGGTCCCGATCGGCCGCCCGCCCGACGACGACGACGACGACGACGACGACTGACTCCTTCCGGGGGGATCCCCACCCTCCGCGGGCGGACACCGCGCCGCAACCGGGC
>JBEBJW010001642.1:0-1791 GCA_040079715.1 Myxococcota bacterium
ACCTCCGCGCGCTCCGCCGTCGTGGGGAGGACCCCCACGGTGCCCGCCGACCCCTCGTCCGCGGCGTCGAGAGGTGAACCCGTCGAGCGCGCGACCGGGCCCTCGAACGGCGGATCGTCGGCCGTGACCTGGCCCACCTGGCCCTCCTCGACCACCGAGCGCCCGGCGGCGACGGGCCCCGTCCCGCCGATCTCCGCGCGTCGTGGGTCGACCGGGACCACCGCCGCTGCCGCCACCGCGTCGGTCCCCGCGCCGGTCGACCAGGCGCTCGCCAGCCCGGCCAGCCCGACCGCGCACAGGGCGGCCGTGGCGGCGACCAGCCCCACCACGACCGCCAGGCGGCGGGAGCCCGGCCCCCAGCGGTCGAGCGGGAACACGGCCGGGTCCGACGGCACCAACGTCTGGTGGGCGCGGGTGGAGACCGTCGGCGCGACCCGCGGCGCGTTCGGGGCGTCCGGCGTCGAAGGCGGAGCCGCCGAGCGGCCGAGGAGGGGGTCGATCGACGGGACGAACCGCCGACAGAACGGCCGGAGGCGCTCCCCCGGGAGGGCCCGGGCCGCGGTCGCCAGCGCGAGCCCCGCCGCCGACGGGCGATCCGTCGGATCGGCCGACAACGCCGCCTGCAGGCCGTCCAGCGCGTCCCGCGCGCCGTCGGCGGGCCACCCGAGCCGCGCGCGGACCGCCGCCATCCGCTGTTCGACCGCGTGGGCGTGGGCGTCCGGCGCGACCGGCGATCGACCGAGGCCGCGACCGGTCAGCAGCTCGATCACCGTGACCGCCGCGCCGTACACGTCGGCCGCCGGCGAGTCCACCCCGCCCGACAGCCGCTCCGGGGCGAGGTACGCCTCGGTGCCGACGAGGCCGGTCGCCCCCGACGACGCGTCGCCGAGGCGGCGGGCGACGCCGAAGTCGACGACCTTCACCTCGCCGTCCGGGGTCAGCCGGATGTTGCTCGGCTTCACGTCCCGGTGGACGATCCCGAGCGGAGCGCCGTGATCGTCGAGGGTGAAGCACGCGGCGTGCAGGGCGCCGAGCACCGCCGCCCCGACCTCGAGCGCCGCCGGGACCGGCATCCGCTCGCCGGTGAGGTCGAGCGCGGCGAGCACGTGCTCGAGGTCCGCCCCCGGGACCCAGCCCATCACGATCGCCGGGCGCCCGCCGATCTCGGCGAACCCCACCACCGGGACGATCGACGGGTGATCGATCCGGGCGAGGATCCGCGCCTCGTCGCGCAGCAGGTCCCGCGCCCACCCCAGCTTCGACACGGCGTCGTTCAGGACCTTGATCGCGACGGGCTCGCCGTCCGACTCGCGCTCGCCGCGGTACACGTCGCCGTACGCGCCGCGCCCGACGAGCTCGATCGCCCGACAGCCGGCCGTCCCGGCGTCGGGGACGTCACTCGGCGGCGGCACCGCAGCTCCCCGTGGGGTCGGTGAGCTCGATCTCCACCTGGTCGGTGTACCCGAGCGGATTGTGGAGGTTGTCCTGGAGCTCCACGAACAACGTCAACAAGCCGGCCTTCATCCCGGAGCCGTCGTAGCGCTGGTACGACGGATCCGGCGCGGACGCGCCGTCGCAGAACGCGACCGACGACGCGCAGTACCCGGACGTCAGGCTCGGGCCGCCGTGCCAGTGGCCCTGTCCCTCGACCGAGTCGCTCGGCGGGGCGACGAGCTCGATCCCCTCGGCGTAGACGATCAGCGGCTCGGTCAGCGCGCACCGCTCGTCCAGCGCGAACTGCTGGCGGGTCTCGGGGTACAGGATGGTGATCGACACGCCGTCGGTGGGCGT
>JBEBJW010001643.1:0-1786 GCA_040079715.1 Myxococcota bacterium
CGGGTGGGCCTCGAACAGCGCTCCCCAGGTCCACACCGTCCACCCGACCATCGCCGCCACCGCGGCGAGCGCCCACGCCGGGGCGGTCTCCTCGACCAGAAGCACCCCGGTCGTCGCCACCGCGACCGTCACGAACTGCGCGATCACGTACGGTCGGACGCCGGGGAGGCCCACGGGCTGGTACTTGCGCTGCGACGCGCGGGTGATCGCGGTCCGCGATGCGGCTCCGTCCGGGCCGTTCGGGTGGGCCGGTCGCCCGGTCCAGACCTTCACCCGGTCCCGCCAGGTCGGCGCGCGGGCCGTGTCGACGACCAACGCCCACAGGTACGCGACGTTCGCCCACAGCGGGTCGAAGCTCCCGAGCGGCACCACCGTCCCGTACACCGGCGGCTCGGTCTCGGGTTCGAACGTCCCGAACAGCCGATCCCACACGATCAGCACGCCGGCGTAGTTCTTGTCCAGGTACCGGGGGTTGATCGCGTGGTGGACCCGGTGGTGCGACGGCGTGTTCATCACCCACTCGATCGGGCCCAGCTTGCCGACGAGCTCGGTGTGGATCCAGAACTGGTACAGGGTGTTCAGCGCGGCGTGGGTGAACAGCACCAGCGGCGACACGCCGAGCAGCGCCAGCGGGACCTGGAACGGCCACGAGCTGAGCACGCTGGTCACGCTCTGGCGCAGCGCGACCGCGAGGTTGTACTCCTCCGACTGGTGGTGCACCACGTGGGTCGCCCACCCGACGTTCACCTCGTGGGTGAACCGGTGCCACGCGTAGTACCCGAGGTCGACCCCGAGGAACGCGAGGACGTGGGTCCAGACGCTCCCGTCCGGCAGGGTCGCGACCCGGAACCGGTCGTACACCGCGACGTACGCCCCGATCGCCACCAGCTTCAGGAACACCACGGTGACCTGCTGTACGATCCCGCACGACAGGTCGACGATCGCGTCGTCGAACCGGTACACGTCGCGCCCGCGCCACCGCGCGATCCCCGCCTCGATCCCGATGCACACGAAGAACACGGGGATCGCCACCGCGATCGGGTTCACCATCCCCCGCTCCTGGTTGGGGGGAGTGTACCGGATCGGGCCCGGACCGGGGTCTCCGCGCGTGCTCGAACGCCCGGAGCGGCTACTTCAGGCTCGGCAGCGCGTTGCCGGCGGCCCCGCGGACCGACGGGTCCGGGTCCGACGCCTTGGCCTGCTCGAGCGCTGTGCGACCAGCGGGGTCCCCGAGGCGCGCCAGGGCCCGGATCGCGGCCCGCCGGACCTCCGGCGCCGGGTCTGCCGCCACGAGCCCGCTCAGCACCCCGACCGCCGACGGGTCCGCCGCGGTCACCGCGTTCACCGCCGCCTCGCGGACCCGCCAGTGCCCGCCGGTCTTCGCCGCGCCGAGGATCAGCGCCTGGGCCTGCGCCGCCGGCTCGGTCCGCGCGAGGATCCCGACCGCCGACACCTGCAGGTCGATGTTCGGATCCGCCAGCCGCTCCCGGGCGAGCGCGAACGGGTCGGCGTCCTCGACCAGGGTCCGGCCGGACTCGATCTTCCGGACCATCCCGTCGAGCCCGACCGTCACCCGGAGCGCGTCGGTGGTCTGCGGGTGCGGCCGCCAGTACACGACCGCGTCGCCGTCGAACACCGGGGCGGCGAGCAGCCTCGCCTGGGCCGGATCGCGCCCCTGGTCTGCGCCGGGGACCACGATCTCGAACTCGGCGCCGTCCGGGTCGACGAGCAGGGCCGCGAGCCGCCCGACGACCAGCGGGTTCGTCCGGTCGGCTCGCCCGAGCGC
>JBEBJW010001644.1:0-1784 GCA_040079715.1 Myxococcota bacterium
CTGATGGTCCACGCATCGATGCGGCGGGTGGGCCCGGTCGACGGCGGCGCTGCGGGCGTCGTGGAGGCGTTGCGCGAGGCCGTGGGGCCGGACGGCACGCTGCTGATGGTGTTGTCCGCCGTCGAGGACGCGCCGTTCGACGCGCTGCGGTCCCCGGTGGACACCGAGGACATGGGGGTGCTCGCCGAGGTGTTCCGGACCTTCCCGGGCGTGCGGGTCAACGATCACGCCGCCGACCGGTTCGCTGCCCTCGGACGGGGCGCGCTGGCGTTGTTGGAGCCGACGCCATTGCACGACTACCACGGCCCTGGCTCGGTCCTCGAGCGGCTGACCGCCGCCGGCGGCCAGGTGCTCCGCCTCGGCGCCAACCCCGACACCGTCACCCTGACGCACTACGCCGAGTACCTGGCCCAGGTCCCCGACAAGCGCCGCGTCCGGCGTCGGTACGTGCGGGCCGACCTCGGCGAGCAGTGGATCGAGAGCCTGGACGACACCGACGGCATCGCGGTGTGGTCGGAGGGCGACTACTTCCCGCAGATCTTCCTCGACTACGTGGCGTCGGGCGACGCGCGGGTGGGGCCGGTCGGCCGGTGCACGGCGGAGCTGCTGGACGCGCAGGGCTTCGTGGCGCACGCGGTCCGGTGGATGGAGGCCCACCTCGGTGCCCGCACGTAGCGCCATGCCCGACGCAGCGACGATCGCAGCGCTCGACCGCTCGGGCCCGGAACAACGAAGGCCCGGGCAGATGCGCCGGGCCTTCGTGCATGTCAGCTTGTTCGGAACAGAGAGGGATGGGCGATACAAGATTCGAACTTGTGACTTCCACCGTGTGAAGGTGGCACTCTCCCGCTGAGTTAATCGCCCGGGAACGGCGTCTGAGTAAGATCGCCGGGCGGGTCCGTCAAGGTGGCGCGTGGTACGTTCCGGCGGTGTGGGATTTCGGCCGGTGGACGGTGATCGCGGGGTGCGGGGTCGCGATCCTCGCCCTGATGGGGTGGTGGATCGGTCGGACCGCCGACGGCGCGATCGGCGCGATCCAGGCCGTCGATCAGGCGCCCGGGACCCCGGTGGTCCTGTCCCTGCTCACGGTGATCGCGATCGACGGGCCGGAGGCGTACACCGTCGGCCACGCCGCGCTGCGGATCCCTGTCGTCGGCCCGACCGACGCGCTGGTGGTCGGGTCGGAGGTCACCGTCGGCGGGGTCGTCGAGCCGGGGCGGATCCGCGCGTCGTGGGTCGAGCCCGCGCCGTCCCGCCCGGCCAAGCGCCGGCTCGGGCTCGCGGGCCTGTCGGTCGCGGCGCTCCTCGCGGTCGGCGCCGTCCGGATCCGGCCCGGGGGGCTCGCGATCCGTGGCTGATCTCGTCACCCACCTGTGCACCGCGCTGCTGCCGGGCTCGATCGTCCGGTCGCGCCTCGTGCCGCTGGTCGCGATCGGGACGGTGATCCCGGACGCGCTCGGGCGCGCGATCCCGCTCGGGCTCGAGCGCCTGTACGCCGCCGGCGCGCCGGTCCCGCCGTGGGCGCTGTGGCCGTGGACCGCGTTCCACGAGCCGTCCGGGTGGGCCCTGGTGTCGATCGCGGCCGGCGCGACGTTCGTGGCGACGGACCGGCGGCCGGCGACCGTCGCCCTGCTCGCCGGCTGCGCGCTCCACACCGGGCTCGACCTGCTCCAGGACCACCACGGCGAGGGGTACCTGCTGTTCGCGCCGGTGTCGACCCGGGACGTCGAGCTCGGGTGGTTCGGGAGCGCGGCCACGGTCGGGATCGCCGCCCCGCTCGCGGC
>JBEBJW010001645.1:0-1774 GCA_040079715.1 Myxococcota bacterium
CCGCGACCCTGGGCGGCAGGGGCGCGGGCTCGTCGTCGGTCTCGGCCGGGACCAGCGTCTTGTCGACGTGGGTCGGGCTCGCCTCGTCGACGAGGACCTCCTCTTCGGAGTCGGTCGGGACGATGCTGAGCAGGACGTCGCCGGCACGCCGTTCGGAGTTCAACGCTCGCACCATGATTTTCCTCCCGCCGTTTCTGGACCCTACGATTAGTTCGGTGCCCCGTGACTCCGCCCGTTTCAGCTTGTTTCAGGCTGTGACCGGATCGGGCTCAGAAGTCGACCTGGACGACGCGCTCGGCCGTCCCGGCCCGGATCACGATGTCTTCCGCGCCGCCCGCCCAGCCGGTGAGGGTCACCTGGTGATCGTGCCGGAGGGACTCGTCGCGGAACACCTCCGTGCCGTCGCGCTTGACCAGCAGGGTCGGGCACGCGTCGCGGGTGGCCCACGCGAGCGTCACCATCCCCGGGGCCTGCGGCGCCCGCCGGACGTTGCGGATCCCGTGCTCCGCGGTCCACGGCCACCACGTCAGCGCCTCGAGCAAGGTGGTCATCGTCTCTCCGTCCGACGGATCGGTCTGTGCGTTCAACGTTCCCCGAGGTACCCGGAGAACGGCGGTCGACCCAGAATCAAGATGTTTCAGCGGGTCTCGATCGCCGGAGGATCCGATGGAACGGCCGTGGTTCGTGGTCCGATCGGAGGACGTACCGGAGAACGAGAGCGCGTATCCGCCCCCGTTCGACGGCGAGAAGCTCTCGCTCGGGCGGGACCTCGGGACCGCGGCGGGCTCGCGCAGCCTCGGGGTGTGGCGGGAGCGGCTGCTGCCGGGTCGCCGGACCAGCTTCACCCACGCGCACCTGGTCGAGGAGGAGCTCGTGTACGTGCTCGCCGGCCGCCCGTCGGTCCGGTGGGTCGAGCCCGGGGCGGAGCCGCGCGAGTGGGAGCTCGCCCCCGGTGACCTCGTGTCGTTCCCGTCGGGGACCGGCATCGCCCACGTGATGGTGAACCGGTCCGACGCGGACGCCGAGCTGCTGGTGGTCGGGGAGCGCAGCGCGACCGAGCGCGTGTGGTACGCCGAGGACGACGCGTTCGCCGCCTGGTACCACACCCGCGGCGAGCACAAGCCGTGGACCGATGTCGCAGGCCCGACCGGCGTGGCGAAGTGGCCGCCGGCGCGGATCGAGACCCCGCGGCTCACGATCCGGCCGTGGGAGCCGCGCGACGCCCAGGCGCTCGCCGAGGCCCAGGCCGCGAACCAGGCCCACCTCGCCCCGTGGATGCCGTGGGCGTCGGAGCTCCCGACGCTCGACGAGCTGCTCGGGCGGATCGCCGGCTGGCAGCGCGGGCACGACGCGGTGCTCGGGGTGTTCGGCCAGGACCGGCGGGTCGTCGGGGGGACCGGGATCCACGATCGGGTCGGCGAGCTCGGCCGGGAGCTCGGGTACTGGGTCGCCGGGCGCGAGCAGGGCAAGGGGTACGTGACCGAGTGGTGCGCGGCGCTGTGCGCGGTGTGCTTCGGCGGGCTCGAGATCGACCGGATCGAGATCCGGTGCGACCCGGACAACGTCCGATCGGCCGCGGTGGCCCATCGCCTCGGGTTCCGGCTCGAGGCGACCCTGCCGCGCCGGGCGCTCGGCTCGGACGGTCGCCCACGCGACAGCCAGGTGTGGTGCCTGTACCGCGACCAGTGGCCGGACTCACCCGGGGCGGCGGTCCCGGTCCGGGCGTTCGACGCCGCGGGTCGCCGCCTGGTCTGAGGGCGGTTCCACCCAGCGA